>JAFGRZ010000044.1 GCA_016934895.1 Candidatus Aminicenantota bacterium | reverse complement strand
TCGGCGATTTCAACAGCCGTTACCTGGGTCGGGTGATCCTTTCCTCGGTCGTCGGCGCGTTCATTGTCCATGCCCTGATCGGCCGGCAGCCGGCTTTTTCGCTGCCGCCCGTCACCCGGGTGACTTGGGCACATTATTTCATCGTCCCCTTCGCAGCCTCCCTGGCGGCCCTGGCCGGAATGGCCTTCCAGAAGATGACCCTCGCCTGGCGGGAGCGCCTCCGGCAACGCCGTCTTCCTCCCTGGGTCCATCCGATCATAGGAGCGTTTTTGACCTGGATGATCGGAACAGGCGTGTTCCTGGGAACAGGAAAGATCGGCATCTTCGGCTTGGGATACCAGGATCTTTCGGCCGCGCTGGCCAACGATTTCCCCTGGAAAGTCGCCGGAGTGATGGTCCTATTCAAGCTGGTGGCCACCGTGGCCGGCTACAGTTTCGGCGGCTCCGGCGGCATCTTCGCCCCGTCTCTCTTCATCGGCGGCATGGCCGGATACTTCACGGCCGGCCTGGCCGATATCTGGCTCCCACTGTCCCCGGCCGATCATGTCGTGCTCGCCGCCGTGGGGATGAGCGCCTGCTTCGGAGCTGTCGTCCGGGCGCCCTTGACCTCGCTTCTGATCGTTTTCGAGATGACCCATCAGTTCGAGCTGATCCCCGGCCTGATGATCGGCCTGGTCGTCAGCCAGGCCATCGCCAGGCGGACCGCCCGATTGAACTTTTACGACGCCCTGTTGGTCCAGGACGGCCATGAACTTCACAAGATCCGGCCCCCCTTGGACCTTCAGAGCTGGCAGAACCTCCCTGTCTCGGCCATCGCCAACCCCAAACCCGTGGCCGTCCAAAAGCTGGAGACAAAAACCCTCAAAGAGCTCATCGACCGCTATCCCTATGTGTGTTTCCCGGTTCTCCTCGACGGACGGCTCGAGGGGATGATCACCCGGGAGGAGATCAAAAGAGCGGTGGAGTCCGGCGCACTCCCCGAAATCCAGCCGGCCGTCACCTGCTTCCCGGACCAGCCGGTCCGGGAAATCGGGGATAAATTCATCGCCTCGCCGGTCTCGGCCCTTATCGTCGTGGAGAGGGACGGCGGCGCCGTCGTCGGGATCATCACCCTTCATGACCTCATCCGGGCCCAGGCGTCCTTCCAGCAGTGACGGCGAGATGCGGTTTTCTCTCCATTCCGGATGTGATATCTTAGTTTGACTGGGTATATGGCCCCTCTCTTGTTCTTATCAGGATCGCCGAGTCCATCTTGAGGAGATAAAGATGCGAGAAACCTGGCTGCCGATCGTCCTCGCCGGGCTGGCCATACCGATCCTCCTCTTGATTCCGCAGGCCCCGGACGAGGCGGATGCCGCCGCCATCGTCCGCCGAATCGACGCCCTCTACCGGAGCGAATCGAGCGAAGCCCTGGTGGAGATGGAGATCGTCACTCCTCATTGGCAGCGGACCCTGAAGATGCGGGCCTGGAGTTCAGGCATGGACAAGACGTTCATCCGGATTCTCGAGCCGAAAAAGGAGACGGGAATCGCGACTCTCCGCCTCGGCAACGAGATGTGGAATTTCCTGCCCAAGATCAACAAGGTCATGAAGATCCCGCCATCGATGATGATGAGCTCCTGGATGGGGTCCGACTTCACCAACGACGACCTCGTCAAGGAATTCACCTTTCTCGAATCCTACCATTTCGAGCTCACCTCCCTCGATGCACCCGAAGAAGGCCTGGTGTACGTCAAGTGCGTTCCCAAGGAAGGACTTCCCATCGTCTGGGGCCATGTCATCATCGCCGCCCGGAGAGCGGATGCCATGCCCGTATGGCAAAGATTCTTTGACGAAAAGGGAAACTTGGTCAGGGAGATGCTGTTCCGAGAGGTCAAATCTTTCGGGAACCGCCGCATCCCCTCCGTCATGGAATTGATTCCCCAGAACAAGGAGGGGCAGAAAACCGTGCTGCGTTATCTCGAGGCCCGGTTCGATATCGAGCTCGATCCGGATGTTTTCACCCTGCGGAACCTCCGGAGGGGGATATAAACATGTTGAATGTGAAAATGGCCTTCCGGAATATCCTCCGGCAGAAACGGCGGACCATCTTCACAGGATTGAGCATCCTCGGCGGCTTCACCCTGGCCGTCATCTTCATCGGCTGGGCGGATGGGAGCTACAACAACATCATCGATCAGTTCACTCGCAACCGTCTGGGACACATCCAGATCCACAAAAAAACCTACCTGGATCGCCCCTCACTCTATAAGACGATCGAAGATGCGCCGAGGATCGAGGGTATTCTTGATGAGACCGACGCCGTGGAATCCTGGGCGCCACGGGTTTACGGCTCGGGACTGGCGGCGGTGGGAGAGAAGAGCGCCGGCGTCCAGATCGTCGGGCTGGATCCTCAAAGAGAAAATGCCACGACCCGGTTCGACAGGAAGATCGTCGAAGGGCGGAGCTTTGCTGTGGCTCGCGCCGAAGAAGTCGTTCTAGGGAAGGGACTGGCCGAGGTCCTTCAGGCGGAAACAGGTGACCGGGTCGTCCTGTTCTCCCAGGCGGCGGACGGCTCCATTGCGCAGGACCTTTACCTCCTCGTCGGGATCGCCGCCACGGGGGACGATCTGAGCGACCGGATGTCCTTTTACCTGCCCCTGGTCACCGCCCAGGAATATCTGGTCCTGGATGACCGCCTACACGAAATCGCCATCGTCATCGATCGGCTCAACCGGGTCGACGAGATCGCCGCCGCGCTCTCCGGAACGATCGACGATCCCGCCTTATCGGTCGATCCCTGGCAGGTTTTCGCCCGGTCCTTCTACGAAGCCATGCGGGCGGACAAAGCCGGTATGTGGGTCATGTTGATCATCATCGTTGTCATCGTCGCCGTCGGCGTCCTTAACACTGTCCTGATGTCCGTGCTCGAAAGGAGGCGCGAATACGGCCTTCTTAAAGCCGTCGGCACAAAGCCCCGTCGGATCGTCCGTCTGGTCCTGCTCGAAATCGTGATTTTGTCATTGATCGCAATGACCTTGGGAGCCGGACTGGGACTCGGCGTCAACGCCCTTCTGTCCAAATACGGGATCCGATTCAGCTCGGGACTCACCTACGGAGGAATGGTCTTCGACACCATGAAATCCGAGATCAATCTGCGGAGCTTCGTCATTCCCGCCCTGACGGTCTTTGTCAGCGCCCTTGCGGTCAGTCTTGTCCCGGCCGTCAAAGCCGCCCGGACGGAGCCGGCCAAGACCATGAGGATGCACTAGGAGACCGGAATGGGATACACCTTGAAGCTGGCCTGGCGCAATATCTTTCGCAACAAGCGGCGAACCTATATCGCCGGAACCGCCATCGGCGTCGGTCTGGCCACGCTGATCTTCACCGACGCCCTCATCTTGGGGATGAAGGCCAACATGATCCATTCCGCCACGGCGGCCTACTCCGGAGAGGGCCAGATCCATCGACAGGGATTCCGGACCACTCAGGACGTGGAAAAGACGATCAACGGCCTCGAAGATGTCATCGCCCGATTGGAAAAGGAGGACGAAGTCGAAGCGTTCACCCGCCGGGCCATAAGCTTCGGCATGATCACGTCTCCGGCCAACGTCGGCTCGGTCATGTTCGTTGGTATCGACCCGGAGAGCGAAAAATCGCTCTCTCACATCGACAACAATATCCAACAAGGGAGCTTTTTCGCCGAGCTGGAGGCGCGGGATATCGTCATCGGCAGCGAGCTGGCCGATCTGCTCGAGATCTCCTTGGGTGACCGGGTGGTGGTCACGGTCTCCCAGGCTGGCAGCGGATCGCTCGCTCAGGACATGTTCAGGATTTCGGGGGTCTATCACTTCAACATCAAGGAGATGGACGGCGGTTTCGCCTTTGTCCGCATCGGAAAAGCCCAGGAGATGCTGGGCATCGGAGCGGGCGTCCATGAGATCGCCCTCAAGTTCCGTTCTCTTGACTTCGCCGCCGAGGACAACGCCGCGTTTTGGGAAAAGTATTCGGTCAACGGCAACGAAGCGGTCAGTTGGATGGTCCTTCTCCCCCAGCTAAAGACCGTTCTCGACATGGTCTGGATCTCGCTCATTTTCATGGCCGTCCTTCTTTTCGGCATCGTCGCCTTCGGGATCATCAACACGCTGTTCATGTCCCTTTACGAGCGGATGTTCGAATTCGGGGTCATCCGGGCCGTCGGGACCCGGCCGGGCGGTGTTCGGAAGCTCGTGGTCTTCGAAGCCGGCGCCCTGGCCGTCCTGAGCATCGCCATGGGAACCCTCCTCGGATTGGTCATCACGCTCATCGTTATGAAAACCGGCATCGACTATCGCGGCATCGAGCTCGCCGGGACGACTTTTTACGAAATGCTTTATCCCAAGCTCCATTTTCAGCAGTTCTTCATCTACCCGGCCGCGGTCTTCTTTTTCACCCTGCTGGTGGGCCTCTATCCGGCTGGGGTCGCCGCCCGAATGTCGATATCCGAGGCTCTGCGCAGGAGCCTCTGAAGGAAAATGAGATGCGAAACGGCAAGGAACGGCTCATCCTGACCGAGGGTATCCAGAAGGAATTTCGTGACGACGACATCGTTGTCGCCGCCGTCCGGGGCATCGATCTGACCGTCGAAAGCGGGGAATTCACGGCGGTCGTCGGCCCCTCGGGCTCGGGAAAGACGACCTTCTTCAATCTGATTTCCGGTCTGGAGCGGCCGACCACCGGCAAGGTCTGGCTGAAAAACCAGCTCGTCTCCAAAATGAGCGGCCGCGAGCTGGCCGATTTCCGGCGCGACCACATCGGGTTCATCTTCCAGGCCTATAATCTGATCCCCGTCCTGACGGTCGAGGAGAACATCGAATACATCATGCTCCTCCAGGGAGTGGACAAGGAGGAGCGCCGCGAGCGGGTCAGAGAAATTCTGGCCGATATCGACATGGAGGGATTCGAAAAGCGTTTCCCGCCGAAAATCTCCGGCGGCCAGCAGCAGCGGG
>JAFGRZ010000242.1 GCA_016934895.1 Candidatus Aminicenantota bacterium | reverse complement strand
TGGTTCGTCAGCCCACGGGATTTGACAGACCGGAGGACTCCGCATAAATTATCGGTATGAGCGAAGAAACATGGCGCGGGAACCTGGCCACAACCCCCTTTCCGCACATCCTCCTCCGCATCTGGGAAAAACGGGACACGGGGCAGTTGCGTCTTCAGGGCGAAGGGATTGAAAAATCGGCCGCTTTCATCAAGGGGGAATTGGCTTTGTCCGAGGGCGATTTCTCCAACGAAGGATTCCTGAAAAGGCTCCTCTCCGACCGGGCCATAACCGAGGCCCGGGCGGAGGACTGCGCCCGCTACGCGCGCGAGAATTCGATTTCCTGCCCTCGGGCTATCCTCGAGCGCGGGATCTTCGCTCCTTCCAGAGTCTGGGAAGCGCTTATCGAATTCTGGCTGGATGAGATAGGAGCCGTCTTTGACTGGCCCCAGGCAGATTTTACATTCCAAAGCGGGGCGCCGGTTCCCGCCCAGCGCATCTACACGATCTTCCCGACGCCGATGGTCATTCTCCACGGCATCCGGAGAATGAAAAATCATAGCCTGATCGAGGCCTTCCTCCCGGCGGAAACAGAGTGTCTTCAATCTCTTTCCGCCACCGCTGCCGGAAGCCTGCCGCTGGCCCCCCATGAAAAGCACGTGCTGGGAATGCTCAGACAATCAGTCCGGTTGCAGGATCTTTACTCTCTCAGCCAGGCCGGAAAACGGGAAACCCAAAAGGTCGTCTTCGCCTTCCTCACTCTGGGATTGGCCGGAGTCTCCCCGGAGGCCGGCGGGGCAAAAATCTCGCCGGAATTGACCACGGCGGGGCTGGAAAAAATCTGGAACGATTTCAACGACAAGTGCTCCTATATCCACAAATCCATTTCCAAGGAAATCGGCCCGGTCGGCCTGAGCGTGCTGGAAAAAGCGCTGGAAGAGGTCCGGGGCCGCCTGGATCCGCCGTTCCGAGGTCTGGAGCTCGGAGCCGACGGCCGGATCGAATTCAGCCCTTTCCCGCTGATGAGCCTCCCTCTTTCCACCGGAGAAACACGGAAAAAATTCATCCGCCTGCTCAACGAGATATTGGTGGCGGAAATCCTCGCGGTCAAGAAGACCCTGGGCAATGCCCACGAAACCGCGCTCATCAGGAACTTGGAAAAGATCGGAGAGTCGAGTTGAAGCGGCAACAACTCCTGGCGATCTTGCTTGTGCTAACCGCGCTCGCCGTCTGGCTTGTGATCAAAATTGCATTCTGAACGCCACGACCTGATCGTTCTTTTGGGGCCGACCGCCGTGGGCAAGAGCCGGGCGGGAAACGACCTCGCCCTGAAATTCAACGGGGAGATCATCAACTGTGACTCGATGCAGGTCTATGAGGGATTCGACATCGGGACGGACAAGCCGACGATCGAGATGCGCCGACAAGTTCCCCACCACCTGGTCGACATCCTGAAGCCGTCGGCCCAATTCACGGCCGGGGAATTCGTCCGCCGGGCTCTGGCGGCCACCCGGCTCATCGAGGAGCGGGGACGGCGACCCTTCATCATCGGCGGCACCGGACTCTATCTCAAGGCCCTGTTGGAAGGACTCTTCCCCGGACCGGGCCGGGACGAACAGGTCCGGCGGAGGCTCGAGCAGGAAGCCGACGAGAAAGGGCTGGAGGCCCTGCGACGGCAGCTGGAAGACGTGGATCCGGATTATGCCCGGACCGTCGGCAAGCGGGACAAACTCCGGATCATCCGCGCCCTGGAAGTCCACACCCTGACCGGACAGCCGATCTCCCGGCTTTTCAAGAAGACGCGGTCGGAAGTGGCCGGTTTTCATGTCCTGAAAATTGGATTACAATTAGAGAGACAAGAACTTTATATGAGGATCGAAGAGCGGGTGGACTCAATGTTCCGGAATGGAATCTGCGAAGAGACCAAGCGCCTTCTGGCCGCCGGCGTTCCGGAGAGCGCTCCCCCATTCCGGGGGCTCGGCTACAGGCGAGTGATCGCCTACCTGCAGGGGGGAATATCCCTTGAGGAGGCCAAGCGGCTGACCAAGCAAGATACCCGTCAATACGCCAAAAGGCAGATCACCTGGTTCCGGAAGATGCCCGGAGTGAATTGGTTCCCGGGTGACGATCTGACTTCCATCGCTTTGTTCCTGGAGTCATGGCTCGCGTCCTGAAGATGGAACAGGCGATTCTGGTCCACCTGGCAACCGGACAGACGGACCGGTCGGAGGCCGAAGAATCGATGGAGGAGCTGGCCAGCCTGGCCGCGGCGGCGGGCGCCCAGGTCGTCGATAAGGTCTTTCAGTCCCGGCCGCGGATCAGTCCGCGATGCTTCATCGGCGAGGGAAAAACGGAGGAGTTGAGCCGGAGGAAAGAGGAGCTCCGGGCCGACCTCATCATCTTCGATCACAACTTGACGCCCATCCAGCAGAAGAATCTGGAAGACCTGATCGGATCCAAGGTCGTCGACCGCACCCAGCTCATTCTCGACATTTTTGCCCAGCGGGCCCGCAGCAATGAAGGCAAACTCCAGGTCGAATTAGCCCAGCTGAACTATCGGCTTCCGCGACTGGTCGGAAAAGGGAAAGCCCTTTCACGGCTGGGCGGCGGTATCGGCACCCGGGGTCCGGGAGAAAAAAAACTGGAGGAAGACAGGCGCAGGATCACCGACCGGATCTCCCGGCTCCTGAAGGAAATTCAGGGCATCCAGAAACGTCGGGAGAGCCAGCGGCAGAACCGGAGGGAAAGTCCGGTGCCTACCGTCTCCCTGGTCGGCTATACCAACGCCGGAAAATCCACCCTGTTCAACGCCCTCTGCCGGGAGACGATGCTTACCTCGCCCGCCCTTTTCGCCACCTTGGATCCGGTCCTGCGCCGAGTGGACTTCCCGGACGGCCTTCATTTCTTCCTGAGCGACACGGTCGGTTTCCTCAAGAGGCTGCCGTTCGAGCTGGTCAGTTCGTTCCAGGCCACCCTGGAAGAGATCAAGGAAGCCGATTGTCTGTGCCATGTCATCGACTTCTCCTCGCGAACCGCTGAAGAACAGACCCGGGCCGTCGAGACTATCCTCGCCGAGATCGGAAGCGGCAACGTGCCGATCATCAAGGTTTTCAACAAGATCGATCTCCTCCCGTCCAAAAAAGAGCTTCTGGACCGGAACATTTCGGCCGAAGAGCGGACCGTCTATTTGTCCGCCAGGACGGGAGAAGGCATGGCGAGTCTCAAGGACAAGATCAGATCCATTCTCTTTCGGGACTGCCGGATTTTTTATCTGCGCATCCCCAAGGACAAAAAGGAACTCATCCCGTCCTTCCGGCGCTGGGCCATCATCCTCGAAACCCGCGAGAACGCCGATGGCTCTGAAATTAAGGTTATGGCGGAGCCAAAATCCATGCTAAACTATCTTCCCTATCTCATCCAAGGAGAGAACCATTGGTAAGACACGCCTGCGGGCTTGGCATCATCGCCGTTCTTCTGGTTTCTTGCGTCACCGTCGCGCCGACGCCGCCCAACCTCTACATCGAAAATCTCCCTCAATCTCTTGTCACTCCGTTGACGCTCGAAGAACGCATCCAGATGCAAGAGGCCTGGGATTATCTCAGGCAGGGCTGGTTGGACAAAGCCGAAAGGGCATTTCTCCGGCTGGGACCCGAAAGTCCGCTATATGATCTGGGCCTGGGGTATGTTTTTCTTCTCCGGGACGACTTCAGCTCCGCTGAAGGGTATTTCAGGCTGGCGATCGAGGAGAACCCGGGCTCCCTGTTGGCCCACCTGGGATTGACACAGCTCTATCAAAAGACCGGTGACGAAGATAAGATATTCAACGCGCTGCGCGAAGTGCTGAAAATCGAGCCCGCGAACTTCTGGGCCAAGGAGGGATACGAATCCCTCAAAATCCGGAAAACAGAGCGGGCGATCGAGGCCGCTCGGGCGGCGATCGCCCGAGGCGAGACCGAGAGCGGGAAAGAATCCTATCTGAGGGCCCTTCATTATTCGCCGGAATCGATACCGGCCCATCTGGCCCTGGCCCGCCTTTACAGGGACGAGGAGAGGTTGTCAAGCGCCCTGGTCCACTTGAAGGCGGCCTCCTCTATCGAGCCGGACAACATCGGGATCCTCAGTGCCTACGCCGAGACCCTGACGGAGGCCAGGGAATATGAGCAGAGCCTGGAGATCTACCAAAGGATCCTCGGGCTCGATGCTGAAGACAAACTCGCCCAGGAACGGATAGAAACCTTGAGGAATAGGCTCGGGATCGTTGAAATCCCCAGTTTATACAACGCAATCCCCCTGGCCCCGGCGATCACCCGGGAAGACCTCGCGGCCCTGTTGGCGGTCAAACTCAAGGATGTTCTCGGCGAGACATCCTCACAGCCTCCGATCATCGTCGACATCTCCACTTCTTGGGCCTCCAAGTTCATCCTTAAAGCAAGTTCGCTCGGTCTTCTCGAGGTTTACCCGAACCACGCTTTTCAGCCGAAGAGGAACGTGACCCGGGAAGATCTGGCCATGACGCTTCTCAAAGTCATCCATCATCTCGAAGGCCAGGGCCATCGGTTCATTCCGCAGATCCCTCTGGAAATGATTGAGATCCAGGATATCGTTCCCGACCATTATTCTTATCGGACGGTCCGCCAAATCCTCTCCTATCAGATCATGGAGCTCTATCCCGATAAAACATTCCGGCCCACCCTGACTGTGTCCGGCGCCGACGCCGTCAGAACCTTCGATATCCTGCTCGCTCTGGTGCGCTGATCGCCCGACCTGGGCCGGGGAAAAAGCAAGGCCGTCATGAAAGCGACCGCCAAAGAAAAATTTTGGAACGTGCCCAACGTCCTCACCTTGATCAGGATCGCCCTTGTCCCCGTTTTCGCGCTGATGCTCCTGCAAAAGAAGGTGGCGGGCGCGCTGATCATCATCTTTCTGGCGGGATCGACCGACGTCCTGGATGGGCTGGCCGCTCGAGCCTGGAACCAGCGCACCCGGATCGGCACGATTCTCGATCCCATCGCCGATAAGCTGCTTCTCTCCACCGCCTTCATCCTGTTGACCATCCGGAGCCTGGGCTTCAACCGGGTCATCCCGCTCTGGCTGACGGCGGTCGTCATCGGCCGCGACATCCTCATCCTCGCGGGCGGAGCGGCGATCACCTGCATCCGGGGACCTCGACCGTTCCTTCCCACGGTCCCGGGCAAGATCAGCACCGTGTTCCAGGTGACCACCGTCTTCTGGGTTATCCTCTCCAACACCGTCCACGTCACCGCTCTCAGCGGGTCGCCTCTTCTGTCCACGCTGACGTCGTCTTCCGTGTTGGACGGGCTTTTCCTGGCCACGCTGATCTTCACCGTCATCTCAGGGACTCAATACATCCTCAAGGGCATTCGGATGGCCTTTCGCCAACGGTCTGAATGATTCGATGCTCACTCTATCCTACAGGAACTGCATCCGCCTGTTGAAGACCGTTCCCATCTGCCCTAAACCCAGGGCCATCGGCCTCCACAATATCCCGAGGAAAGAGCCCACGCTTTTTGTCTACAACCACATCTCCCGGCGTGTCGAGCCGCTTTTTCTGGCCGTGGCCGCGCCGCCCGACCCGCCGATCCGTTTCTTTATCGAACTGACGCTCGTCGGCCGGGACCTCGTTGAAAGAACCGAAAGAGATCTCCGGAATTCCCTGTTTTCCCAGCGTCTTCAGAAAAAGATGGGAGGACGGGGCCCGACGCGGCGGATGTTGGACAGGATTTCCGGCCTCTTAACCCGATTCCTGATCGCCCAGATGAGTCGGCTCAATTTCATCCCCGTGTATTTGCACGATCCACAGACACCGGAGGAGAGCCTCAGGAAGACACGCACAAACAGGCAGGCTTTCAAAGCCTGCCTTCTCTCCCTGGCTGAGAATATCCCCGTGGCCATTGCGCCGAGCGGAGGGGGGACTCATGAAAAAGCGGGCCCTCTGAGCATCCCGACAACCGTCCCCAGCCTGGCCGACCGGCTTCGCCGGCAGGGAAAAGAGCTGAAAATCGTGCCCAGCGTCATCAAAGAAAAACCAGGGATCGGCAAGGGAACCTACAACAAGTACATCGCCGACAGGATCCTCCCCTACCGGTTGTTCCGCCGGCTTCTAAACACAATGAGGATCAAGCGGTACGAGCGGCCCTCCCTGACCGTCGAATTCCTGCCCGCCGTGACCTTCACCCCGGCCAAGGCCACGAAGACGGAAAAACTCCGCTTTGTCCAGGAGCTTCAGCGGATGCTGTTTGAGGCCCTGAAGAGGGATTGAGAGGGCGGGAGACCGTCTACATGTTGCGGTCGACGAATCCTTTGCGCAGCGTCATCCAGATGATCTTGAGGTCAAGGCCCAGCGACCAGTTCTGGATATAGTAAAAATCGTACTCGACCCGCTTGGCGATCGGGGTGTCCTGCCGCAGGCCATGGACCTGGGCCCAGCCCGTGATGCCGCATTTGACTTTGTGCCGCAGCATGTACTTGGGGACCTTGCCGGCGAACTCCCGGACGAATTCCGGCCGCTCCGGGCGGGGCCCGATCAGGCTCATTTCGCCCTTGAGGACGTTGATGAACTGGGGCAGCTCATCCAGGCTGTATTTGCGGAGAAAGTGCCCGACCTTGGTGACCCGAGGATCATCGGGACGGCTCATCTGCGGGCCCGATCCCTCCTCGGCGGTCCGGATCATGGTCCGGAATTTGATCATCCTGAACTTCCGCCCGTCCAGGCCCATCCTTTCCTGCCGGAAGAAGACGGGCCCCGGGGAGCTCATCTTCACGACGACGGCCAGGGCCAGGAGCACGGGCGAAAGGAGGATCAAGCCCAGCGCGGAGACGACGATGTCCACGACCCGTTTGAGCATGTTTTTGTGCCCGCGCAAGGCGACATCGTCGATCGAGATGACCGGGAACCCGTCCAGGTCCTGGATGTTGGCCCTCAGAGTGAGCAGTTGAAACAGGTCGGGGATCAGGCGAATGTTGACCACAGAATGCTGGGCGACCTTGATGGTCTCCAGGATTTTGGAATAGTTATTCAGATCCAAGGCGACAAAAACCTCTTGGATGTCGCCTTTATCGAGGATCGGCCCGAGGTCGCGGATCCGGCCGACGACTTCCACTCCGCCGTCGATTTCGATCGTCTCTCCCACCGGGCGTTCGTCGTCCAGGAATCCCTTGAGCCGGAAACCGAGGTCTTTATAGACAAGAATCTTCTGGGCCACCGCTTTGCCCATCTCTCCCGCACCGATGACGAGCACGTTCTGGAGGTTCAATCCCTTGGCATATCGCCTCTTCATGTAAAAAAAGATCTGGTTGCGGAAAAAAGTGATCATGAAGATGACGACGACAAAATAAACCGCCAGGAAGCCGTGGGAGAGCTTGAAGGTCACCCGGAATAGGGGCCGCGGCCCCTGGCTGTAGCCGTAGAGGTAGCTCAAGATTCCGAGAAAATCGATGGCCATGGTCAGGATCACGTTCAGGCAGACGGCCAGGAAATCGTCGATCCTGGCGCGTTGCAGGCGCGTTCTGTAAAAGCCCTGGAAGTAAAAGATCAACAGATGCGTGGCCAGAAAAAGCGGAAAGACGACCGCATACTGATGGAGAGGAGGAATCCCCTTGGCCGGGTCAACCGGGATGAGATAAACGTAGAAGCGAAAAAGATAAGAGTAGAAATAGGAGATGAGGATGGCGACGGCATCGCTGAGCACAAAGAGCCCGATTAAACCGGAGCGTTTTCTCTGGATCACCGTTGCCCTTTATGATCCGCCCATTTCCGCTCGAAATAAACCGCCATCTTCTCCCGGAAAGCGCGGCGAGAGAACCTTTCGGCGTTCGCCCGAATTCCGGAATCATTAAATTTCATGTCCTTGAATTTGTCAAGCGCGCCGCGGAGCCCGGCCACCGTCAGCTCGGAGAAAAAGACTCCGGTCTCGCCGGGGACGACGCTTTCCAGGGCGCCGCCACGGCCATAGGCGATGACGGGCGTCCCGCACGCCTGAGCCTCGAGCGCCGTGATCCCGAAGTCCTCTTCCCCGGGCAAAAGCAGGGCTTTCGCCTTTTGATAGAGAGTCCGAAGTTCCGGGGCCGCCTGCGCTCCGAGGAAAACGATATTCGGGCGGGCCATTTTCTTGAGTTTCCTCAGGTCGGGCCCGGTGCCGACGATCGTGAGCCGTTCTCCCGACCGATTGAAGGTTTCGATGGCCAGATCGATCCGTTTATACGGCACGAGCGCCGAGACGATGAGAAACTCCGAGCGGGCCGGTTGGTCCTCGGGGAGGCCGTAGAATTCCGTGTCCACCGGCGGAGGGACGACGTCGGCTTCCCGGCGGTAGTACTTCCAGATGCGCCGGGCGACGTTCTCCGAGTTGGCGACGAAATGATCCACCCGGGCGGAGGACGATTCGTCCCAAACGCGCAGCCTGTGGATGACCGGCGGGATGAGCAATCGCTGAAAAAACGACAGCCGGTCCGGCGAGAAGTACGCGAAATATTGGTTCCAAGCGTAGCGGACGGGCGAGTGAACGTAACTGATATGAAGTCCGTCCGGAGGAGGAATGGCTCCCTTGGCGACACAATGAGAGCTCGAAATGACGAGATCATAGTCCCCCAGGTCAAAGAGTTCGACCGCCGGGGGGAAGAGAGGCAGATAGTAGCGGTATCTCTTTTCGAGAAAAGGCAACTTCTGAAGGAAGCTTGTCCGGATCGCGCGCTTTTCAATCTCCGCGCATTGACTTCCTTTGAAGTGGAAAAGCGTGTAAATCGGCGCCCGGGGAAAAATCTCGGCCAGCACCTCGAGCACCTTCTCGCCGCCCCGCTGTCCGGTCAGCCAGTCGTGGACCAGCGCGACTTTGATCTTGTCCATTGGTGTTGATTATAAATCACCTCCCGGGGGGACACAATACATATTTCCAGAGGGTTAGCATCTCTTCTCATGTGATGAAGATTTTAGACGACTTGGGAATGTCCGTGCTTCCCGTCAGTTTTATCGGCCGGACAGCTCCAAGTACAGGTTCTGGGTCTGTTCGACCATGCGACGCATGGGGAAGCGGGGCGGGACGAGCGCTTTGGCCTTCTCCGCCAAGCGGCCCGCCTCTTCCCTGTCCCGCAGCAGTCGGATGACGGCGCCGGCCAGGGCTTCCGGATCGCCCGGCGGGACGAGAAGGCCGGTCCGGCCGTCTTCGAGGATCTCGGGGACGCCGTCTACGGCCGTGGCGACGATCGGCCTTCCCAGGGCGGCGGCTTCGACCAGGACGAAGGGCAATCCTTCCCAGAGGGAGGGAAGAACAAAAATATCAAACAGAGCCATGAGAGACGGCGCGTCCCTCCTCTCTCCGAGGAAGAGGCACCTTTCCTCGAGTCCAAGACGGCGCGCTTCCCGCTTCAGCCGGCCGGCCTGGGGCCCGTCCCCCACGATGGCGATCCTGGATTCCGGAATGGCCTCGAGAATCCTTCGGCCGGCACGAAGAAGATGGATGACCCCTTTCTGGCGATGGAGCCGGGCGACCGTCCCGACGATCGGCCGGCCGGGCGTCCATCCCAGTTGGCTTCTCAGCCGGTCGAGTTGATCGGTACCGGGAGTCGGGAGAATATCAAGGCCGTTGAGAATGACTCTCATGTTCCGTTCAGGCGCCAGTCTATGTTTGCTGGCCCGGCGGAAGTCCGATTGGCAGACAAGAACCAGCCGATCGGTGATCCGGGAACATCTCCTTTCCAGCCACACATAAAGCCGCCGCAACAATGGGTTCCGATAGTGGAGATAATGGATGCCGTGAAGGGTATGAACAACGGCCGGTGTTCTTGCCAGACGGGCCGCCGCCCGACCGTGGATCCCGGCCACGCCGCCATGGGTATGAAGGACATCGATCCTCTGTTGCCTGAGAACCGCAGCGATTTCATTCCGGGAGCGGAAATCAAACCCTTTTTTCATGGGAACCCGAATGTAGGCAAGACCTCGGCGCCGAACCTCCTCGGCCAGCGGGCCCTCCCCGCCCGAGCAGACAAAGACATGGAAAGCCTCCCGGGCCAGGTTTTCGGCCAAGACAAGGAGAGCCGTTTGCCCGCCGCCGAGGGAGGGCCGGTCGATCATCTCCATCACCCTGAGTCCGGCCATCAATTCACCTCGCGTCCCCGGCCGGAGACGAGCTTGCGAAGCCCATCCCGATAACGGTTTCTTTCCTCACTTTCCCCGCCCGCCCCGATGAGTCCGAGGACAAAGACGATCCATCTCAAGTAAAGCCTGAGGAAGCGCCGGGAATTCCGGGAATTGTGCTTCTCATAGAAACGGAGCTGGCTGCGCCGGTAGGCCAGCCGGCTGGGCCACGGGCAGGCGGACGTGGCCCCCCCGCCGGTGTGGGTCACCCGGACCAAAGGAAAAAAGATAAGCTTGAAGCCGCGGTTTTTGATCCTCCGGCAAAGATCGATATCTTCGAAATAAAGAAAGAAATTCTCATCGAAAAGGCCGGCGCCTTCGACCGCCTCGCGCCTGGCCAGCAGACAGGCTCCGCTCAACCAGCCGACCTCCCGAGCTTTCCGGGAGATCCGGAGCGCGATCTTATAGAAAGGATTAAGGATGAATTTCTGACGGATCTCGGAAAAAAAGCCCACTCTTCCGCCGAAAGAAACCTGGAAGCGTCCATTCTCATGGACGAGGGCCGGGCCGACAGCCCCGAACTCGGGCCGCTCTCTGATCTTCGCCAGGAGGACGGACAGCCCGGTCTCGGGCATCACGGTATCGGTGTTCAAGAAGAGGCAAAACTCTCCCCGGCTTCGACGAAAACCGATATTGTTGGCTTTGGGATAACCGAGGTTCTCGCTGTTTTCGATCAGCCGGATCCAGGGAAACGCCTTCCTGACCAGGCCGGGACTTCCGTCCCCGGAATGATTGTCCACCAGGATGACCTCGGCGCTCAAACCTGAAACCGCCTTCTGGAGCGACGACAGGCAGGGGACGAGGTGGACACGGTCGTTGTAATGGACGAGGACGATCGAAAGTTCCGGATCGCTCTTCCGTCCGGAAATCGCGCGGATGGTCACTTCCCTCTCCATTACATGCTCCGGATCAAGGCGGCCAGTTCCCTTGCCGTCCGTCTCCATGAGAACCGTTCCTTCCGGCGGTCATACTCGCTGAGAAGCCCGGATCTCTTTGTCTCGTCGCTGACAGCCGTTTTCAGGGCGGCGGCGATCGCTTCCGGCTCAGGCGCATCGACCATGAAGGCCAGGCCGGAAAATACCTCG
This sequence comes from Candidatus Aminicenantota bacterium, assembly GCA_016934895.1. Lineage (GTDB taxonomy): Bacteria > Acidobacteriota > Aminicenantia > Aminicenantales > UBA8522 > UBA8522. The sequence goes on along the minus strand of JAFGRZ010000242.1, from coordinate 2,014 downwards.
CTCAAAGAACTGCCGTTCAACAGCACCGAAGGAGTTCCGCAGGCCAGGGCTTCCAAGGGCGGAAATCCGAATCCTTCGTATTCGGACAGGTAGGCGAAGGCGTCGACGGAAGAATAGAAAAGGGGCAGCTCTTTCTCGGGAAGAGACATTTGCCACAAGACCCACTCCGGCAGTTTCGAAACGGACGCGCCGGCCGCCCTCAAGACGCCGAAGTCCTGTCCGACGAGATGAAGAACCGCCTCCGGAATATCCTCCCGGAGCAAACCCACGGCCCGGATGAGCTCGGGAATATGGCGCCGCTTGAAAACGGACCCGAGAAAGCCGATCACTTTTTTCCCGGCCCAACCATGACGGTTGCGCCACTTCGTCACTTCTTCCTTCGGAGCCCGCCGGAACGTGTCCTCGATGCCCCAGCCAAGGGGTTTGATCTTGTCGCTCTTGGTCCCGAAGAAAGCCTGAATCTCATCCCCGGTGAAAGTCGACGGGACGACCACGAGTCCGGCCCTTTCAAGGCTTCTGCGAACAAGATAGCGGCGCGTCAGGGCGAATCGTCGGGGATACCATTCGGGGTGGGAAATGACCGAGATGTCGTGCTCGATAAGGATGGATTTCCAGGGACAATAAAGCGGAAGGACATAGTTCGAGGCAACGAGCAGGTCCGGATTCGCCGTCTTCAGAGCCTTTCGCAACGGTCCGTTCTGCCAGCGCAGGTAGCCTCCCCGCCAGGACAGAAGGCGCTCTTCCGTCCTGGGATGGGTGAACGTTCCGATCCGTTCTTTGGTAAACACGAGGAACCGGTCGCCCGGCAGGAGGTCGGGAAGCTTTTCCATCAGGTTGCGGACGACCCGGCCGACTCCCTTGGCCTCCCGGCCCAGCTCGAAACCGTCGACCGCGATCATCATGTTCCCACGACCACCCGTTCATAAAATTCCAGCGTCTCCGCGGCCGCTCTTTCCCAGCTGAAATCCCGGGCCCTCTCTTTCCCCCTGATGATCAATCCTTTCCTCAAATCCTCATCTTCGATGATCGAGGCCACTTTCTCGGCCATGCTCTCGGAATTTTCCGGCTGGAAATAGAGGGCTGCATCCCGGCAGACCTCCGGGATCGCCGACGTCCGGGAGGCGGCCACCGGCACCCCGCTGGCCATGGCCTCGACCAGAGGCAGGCCGAATCCCTCGCACAAGGAGGGAAAGACGAAAGCCGTGGCCAGCCTGTACGCGTGCCGGACATCCCTTTCGTCAAGATAGCCGGCCCTCATGACCCAGTGGCCGAGTCCAAGTTGACTGGCCTGCCGCAGGATGGCTCCCGTGTCCTCCCCCTCGGGGCCGATCAGGACAAGGGGAATCTGGAGGCCATGGAGATGAACGATCTTCAGGGCCTCGAGAAAACGAACCAGGTTCTTGCGCGGCACCTGGGCACCGACAAAAAGAAGGAAGGCCGGCGGCAGGTTGCAGCGCTTGCGCGTCGCCTTGAGTTCAGCGGCCGGGACCTCTTCAAGAAACCTCTGATCCAGGCCGTGATAGACGACTTTCACTTTTTTCTCGTCGATGGCGAACCGGGAGATCAGGGCAAGGGAAGTGAAATTCGAAAAGCTCAGAATGCCGTCGGCATCCCGGAATGAGGCCGCCGTCCGACGAGCGAACGTCCGGCCCGCTTCTTCGCCGGCCATTTCAGGAAAGTCCATGAAAAAAAGGTCATGGACGGTGATGATCTTTTTCCCCCTGGTCGGAAGGATGAGCGGGGTGGCCGAATGGGTCAAATCGATTTTTTTCCTGAAGAAAAAATCCAGAGGCGGACGACGCCGCTTCTGCCAGAGGGAATTGAGAAGTCCTACGGGGATGCGCAGGTCGTGAAATTTCATCCGGGCGAAGGGAGGGATCTTCTCTTTGGGGAAGCGATCCTTCCAGGACGAGGAGAAGAGGAAATACTCGTTGCCGGCGTCAATCCCGGCCAGGTGGAACAGCAGATTCTTGAGATACGTCCCCACACCCGTTTCTTCACGCAGGAAAGGGCG
>JAFGRZ010000043.1 GCA_016934895.1 Candidatus Aminicenantota bacterium | reverse complement strand
GAAATGCGGCCGACATCACAAGGGGAAGGGAATTCTTATCCTTGCAGATGACAATATCCAAAAAGAGAGAGAGTTTGAACTTAATTATTTGTTGTCTCTTAGCCTTAACCAAAGGTTTTCCATGATGGAGGCAAAAAGCAGGGAATTAAAATCTCTTTTATCTGAAAATGGACACCGAGAGACTTATACAATTATTAAAAGAAAATAATGTCATCTTCGTCATTATAGGGGCGACAGCGCTTCCTGTATATGGCTATGCCCGAGCAACTCTTGACATTGATCTGTTTATTAAACCCAACCTGAATAATATAAAAAGAACCATGAAGGCTCTAAGAGAATTTGGGTATGATTTAATGGATCTCTCCCCAGAAGATTTTCTAAAAAACAAGATACTTATCCGGCAGTACATTGTTGAAGCTGATTTTCATCCTTTTGTTAAAGGCGTCAGTTTTGAAGAGATCTGGAAAAACAAGATAAAAGCCCAATTTGGAAAAACTGAAGTGTATTTTCCTTCGCTTGACGATATGATCAAAATGAAAAAAGCAGCTGGCCGGGCTATCGATAGAGAAGATTTGAAATATCTTAAAAAGATAAAGCATAAAACGATATCAGATAAATAGCACCATAAAATATGTGGATTTTTGTTATTAAATGTTCCACACGGGTTGATTTATTGTCAAGTATTGAAAAATAATATAATCACTCATTCAAAATGCAGTGATTATGGGATTGTAATAAATCAATAAATCCGCCTTGACTGATATAAATTATTGAAAAACTATAAATTTACACACCCATTGTCAAAAAATAATTCTGCTAAGACTACTTAACAACGCTCAAGACAGCCGGCGCCTGACCCTTGTCAGGAATGTGTGAGGAGATTCTGGCGATGAAATCCAGATAATCCATCGACTCTTCCTGTGAACCATGCCTTGAGTGCTGATATCGGACATTGCCCTCTGTCTCATCGAAGAAAAGCCGCTTCAAACTCAAGACAGGACGGATAATGTACTTGCCGACTATCTCTGCCTCGCTTTTGGTCTGAGCCCTGACCTGGCTGTGGACTGAGAAACCTGTATGGCGCCAGCCGAGGATCTTCTGCACCAGGGGAAGCCCGATGAGCTTTTTCCGCAGCAGCATGGAGAAGACCTCGTGGGTGAGATCTCTTGGATAACCTCATCATGGAAACGACCGACACGGTGAAAAAACACACGATAAAACACTGTGTGTTCCGGATGACGCTGGCGGTAGATCCCTCCCATGGCAGTGAGGATGATTCATGATATGGGCCAGATTGCGGGGGGAGGCCTTGCATCCCTGATGTTCCTGGAATGCATCCATCATCAAATTTTTTGTAGAGTGTAAACAAAGGGTGGCAAAATGTACAGCGGGAACCACTAAAGTTGCCAGACCATCTTTATTCTTGACTACCTAGCTAATCGGCTGAATATATTTCATGATCTCCTTCTTGACCGAGAGGAGAACTCCGGCTGATTTTTGGCTCTTTTGAGCTTGTCGATCGCTTTGTTCTCTCGCGATGACGCTTTTGCCTTCAATGGCTGGTTAACTCAACGATCGCGCGGACGAGAGGGAAAAAGCGGTCGCCGGTGCCCATGTCCCAGGTTGCGCCGGACGGCGCCTGCTTCATTTCAGCCAAAACGCCGTTCGCCTTTTCCATCTCTCCTTGAAAAACAGCAAAGGCCCAGGCGAAAACGGGATCGTCTTCTCCTCGAGCGCTCAGCCAATCATCGAGGAGCCGGACGGCTTGATCCTCCTCCCCTGTTTTCCTGAGAGCGATGGCACTCAACAGCCGGACCGAATCCGTGCCCGCTCCGAATTTTTCGGTATCGGAGCAGACCGCCCGGTAAAATTTCTCCGCTTCCCTTTGGGCCCCGACTCTCTCTGCGGCTGCGGCGGCCAGGAAATTCTCCGACCGCTCGTCGACATCATAAGGCTTCCCTACTCCGAGGTTCTCCGGCCATAGCCGGGCCTTGTCGACCCAATCCCCTGTCTTGCGTTCTTTTCCTCTCCGGAGTGATTCCGTGGCTAAAAGCAGGCAGGCCTGCCGGTAAAGGTCATGGCCTTCCCAGGCTCCTTCGTAGGGAAGGATGGTCGACTTGGTGAGAACTTCGAGGCAGTCCCCATATCGGCCGCCGTGCAAGAGAGCCTTGGCGTAATCCATGGCCAGGGCAGGCTTGTCCGGAATGGCTTTGTAGATGCGCTCGGCACTCTTTAACGCCAGGTCGAACTCCCCTTTATTCTCATAGAACTCCGTTTGGGCGCGCCATGCTCTCCAATTGTTCTCATCCAGGGAGATGGCTTCCTCGATGTCGGCCAGGACGAGGCTGTAATCCGGCCCTTCGCTCCGGAGCCCGGCCCGGATGAGGTAGAACGGGGCCCAGTCTGGGGATGTCTCCAGGCGATCGAACATTTCGGCTGCTTCTTGGCTCTTTCCGGTGCTCCACAGCAGGAGGCCAAGATAATAGGTAGACTTCCAACCGGAGTCTTGGGCCGCCGCCCAGCGCAACACGGGGATGGTCTCCTGCCGGTGGGGGAAGACAAAGCCCGGCGATGCGGATGCGGCACGTTCGAGATACCTGCGGCTCTTCGCCGGATCGTCCTGCCTGTGCAAATAACCCAGCCAGTAATCGACGATCGGATGGGACGGCGACATCTCCAGAGCCTGGACCGCCTCCGCCGTCAAGCCCAGGTGGAAATAGAACATGGCCAGCTCAAGACAGGTTTCATGAGGGAGCTCGCCGCGGACGAACGCGCAGAAGGCCCCTCGGTTGGCTTCGCTCGGCTCCAAAAGATAGCGTTCGAAGCGGGCGAAATGGCTGAGCGGGTCGAGCCTCTCGATCGTGTCGAGCGTCGCCGCCGCTTCGGCCGCGTCTTTTCTTTGCCGGCACAGGATCGCCCGGAGTTGGCGCGCGTTCATATTATGGGCATTGAATTCCAGCGAACGGGCGGCCTGTTCCGCAGCCCTCTCCCAGAGCCTCTCCACGATGGCGATTTCCGCGAGCTGCTCATAAGCCGCCGATCGGAACTCGAGCGAGCGCGCAGCCCAGGAGAAACCGTCCTTGGCATCGGCCAGGTTGCCGAGCCGGCGGTTGATCACTCCGTATATGAAGTTCGCCCCGGCATCATAGGCGTCGATGGCCAGCGCCTGCCTGGCATGGTCCAGTGCGTTGAGGTATTCGGCCCGCCGGCAAAGGATCTCAGCGACTCGAGTCCGTGCCCTCACATGGCCCGGCTCTTTCTCGAGACAGGCCCGCAATTTCGCGAGGGCTTCCTTGTAGCTCCGCTGTCTCGCCCGCTCCTCGCCGGCGACGTAAAGGCCTTCGGCCGAGGTCCAATCGAAATCTTCCGGGGACGAAACGGGCCGGCCGAGCTTGTTCATCTCCTTGTCCAGGCTCGACCAGCGGAGCTTTTCGCCGCCCAGCGCCACCCTGATCTCGCCCCTTTTATCTCCCACATCGAACGTCCGGACGAAGGTCTCCATGGGCCGGAGGGTCAAGCGGCCGGCGAAAACCGTCTCACCGGCCAAAGTGACCGCCAATTCGTCATCGATGGGCCGGAGCGGACAAATCCCGACCTTGAGCATCCCCTTGTCCCGCACCACGTTGAGCGCCGCATGCGGTGAAGCGGCCGCCAGCCCGCCGATATCTTTCACCGGGAACCAGAGCTCGCGCCAATGCATCACCGACTGGGGAGGGAAATGCATGTGTTTGAAAGGCGTCAGGCTGCTGTCGCTCCCCGCCTGGTTGTAAAGGAGGCCCGTCTGCGGCTCGACGTACTGGACTTTGGGAGGATCGGTCAGCAGGTCCCGCCAGATGGCGCCGTCCCGGGCCAGAGACCAGAGCCAGAGTTTCATCCCGGGCTTGTCGCCGTAGAGCGCCCAGTGGCCGTAGCCAAATCCCGATTCCTCAAAATATCCTCCGAAGAACTCGCTGTATTCGCCGAGGACGTGATACGACTTGCTGCTGCCGAAATCGTTGTTCTTGTAAATGGAGACATCGCGCCCGTTCTCGACGACCGGCCAGGGATGGACATCGCCGCCGTGCCCGATATGGTACGTCCCGGGATAAAAGAATTTCAAATCATCGCCCGACTCCTGGGCCGAGGTCAGCCAATTGTAGAGCGAATCGTGGAGTGGAGTGGGATTGTACCAGAAGCACTCCGTCTCGAAATAGGCGGCGTCCTTGGGCAGGCGGACGTTCACCCGCCAAACCGTGCGGCTCGGGAGGTCGATGGCGCCGACCACACAGCTCACGCTCCCGTCGGCATTCTCCTGGATCAAATAATCCACCGGAGTTGCCGTGGCCGGGGCATGGCCGATGACCCCGAAGTTGAGCTCGATCCCCCCCGAAGTCCAGGGGCCACGCATGGCGATCTCCCGGAACTTGACGACCGGGTTCCAATAGAGGAATTCCCGGCCGGTCGACTTTTCGACGGCCCCCCAAACCTTGCCGCCGATATCCGGCATCACCAGAACTTTGACGTAAGGATTCTCAAGCCTCACCGTTTTCCAGTCCTGCGCCCGGCCCTCGACGCTGAAGCCCTGGAAGCGGAAATAGGGATAGATCGGCCCGATCATGGGCATCGGATCGGGGTCGGAAAAAGGATATGTCTTGAAGCTTGTCTTCTCTTCTTGGATGGTGGCCTGCCGGCCGGAAACGGAAAGCATCCCGGCCAGGATGAAAAGCAAAACGGGGATGATTTGTTTTCGCTTCATCTTCACCTCCGCCGGGGCCGCATTGGGGTGTCAGTATATACTGTCCCTTTCCCCGGCGTAAAGCCGATCTCTATTCATCTTGACTCTTCCCCCACTCGTTTGCTAACGTGAATACTGCGGGTTTGCCTTTCTAAGCGTGCTTAGGGCGGGAGAAAGCAATGAGCAAGAAGTTGGGCTTCGCTGGGGGACTTCTCACTATTTTGGCTCTCCAGGTTTCGGGGGGAAGAGAAGCTTTGGATTTGCCACGGTCTAAGAAAATCAAGCCTCAAGCTGCGCTCTCTGGACTTCAGGTCAACCGGGAGTTCGGGAGGATGCCGGTGTATTTCATTCCGAACCGGGGACAGATGGACGAGCAGGTGGCTTACTATGTGCAGGGGAAGGACAAGACGGTCTATTTTACGGATGAGGGGATTACTTTCGCATTAGCGAAGGTGAAAGAGAATGATGAGACATCGAACAAAGGAAGCTCGGCGCTACGGCCAAGAGGTAGGGACGAAAGAGCTCTCCTGCGGCTGCACTCGTGGGAGGCACAAGAAGGGCCATATGAAGATCCTGAAAAGCTAGAAAGAGAAAGCGGTCATGAGCGCTGGGTGGTGAAGCTGGATTTTATTGGGGCCAATCCCGATTCTCATCCTGAGGGATTGGAGGAGACGGGAACCAAGATCTCCTACTTCAAAGGGAAACCGGAGGAATGGAAGGCTGGGCTTCCCGCCTATTCCAAGGTCATCTATAGGGACCTCTGGCCGGGGATCGACCTGGTCTATTACGGCACAGTCAATCGGCTGAAATATGAGTTCATTGTTTATCCCGGTGCCGATCCTTCCAAAATCCGTCTGTCATATCGCGGCGCGGAGAGCGTCACGGTGAACGAGGATGGCCGGCTCCAGGTGAAAACTCCAATGGGGGGCTTCAGCGATGATGTTCCTGTTGCCTATCAAGAGATCGATGGCATAAGAAGAAATGTCGAAATGGCTTATAAAATTGGGTTGCCAAGCGAAGACAAGGCGAAGTCATCTTCGTATGGATTTGAGATTGGGGATTACGTGGCCGGCCTTCCGCTCGTCCTCGACCCCGCTATCCGGATTTATTGCGGCTACGTCGGCGGCTCAGGGCTTGACCAGGGTGTCGCCGTTGCTGTGGACAGCGCCGGATGCGCCTACGTGACTGGGTATTCCGAATCATCCGAAGCCACCTTCCCAGCGACCGTGGGCCCTGACCTGACCTACAGCGGAGGCGGTGACGCCTTCGTGGCCAAGGTGGATACGGCAGGGACAGCGCTCGCTTATTGCGGCTATATCGGCGGCTCAGGGGATGATTATGCCTACGGCATCGCCGTGGATAGCTCGGGAAATGCCTATATCACAGGGTATACCAGCTCCGATGAGTCCACATTTCCCGTGACCGTAGGGCCGGACTTGACCTATAACAGCGAAGAATATCTTAATCCACATGATGCATTTGTGGCCAAGATAGATGCAGAAGGTGCATCCCTTGTCTATTGCGGCTATGTCGGCGGAGTCTCTTATGACGCTGGATATGGAATCGCCCTTGACGGTCTGGGAAATGCTTATTTGACGGGAGTGACTACTTCAACAGAAGCCACATTTCCCGTAACGGTGGGGCCCGACTTGGTTCATAATGGGGGCTTTGACGCTTTTGTGGCAAGGGTCAATTCGGAGGGAACAGGCCTTAACTACTGCGGATACATCGGCGGGCTTTATGGTGACTATGGCTGCGGGATCGCCGTGGACGGCTCGGGAAATGCTTATGTAACAGGAAAAACTGCCTCCACAGAAGCCTCCTTCCCTGTGACCATTGGACCGGATCTCACTTTTAATAGTGTGTCGATACACATAGAGGATGCCTTTGTGGCCAAGCTGAATGCCCAAGGAACGGCTCTCGCATACTGCGGCTATATCGGCGGATCCGGCCACGATATCGGCGAGGGAATTGCCGTGGACGGCTCGGGAAATGCGTACATCGCTGGCACTACGCATGCCTATCTGAGCGATTTTCCAGTCATGGTCGGACCAGACCTGACTCATAACGGCCTATTTGACGCCTTCGTGGCCAAGGTCAACGCGTTGGGAACAGCCCTGGTCTATTGCGGCTACATCGGCGGCTCATTCATTGATTGGGGTTACGAAATTGCCGTCGACGCTTCAGGAAGTGCCTATATTGTCGGTACCACTACCTCTGATCAAACCAGCTTTCCTGTCACGGTTGGACCGGACCTTGTTCACAATGGTATTTGGGATGCTTTTGTGGCCAAAGTGAGCGCATCAGGCAGAAGCCTCGCATTCTGCGGCTACATCGGCGGCACGGATTATGAATCAGGAACCGGAATTGCCGTGGACACTGCCGGAAATTCGTATGTGATCGGTTATGCAGAGTCTGACCAAGCCACTTTTCCGGTGACCGCAGGACCGGATTTGACATTCAACGGCGATAAGGACGCCTTTGTCGCCAAGATCTCCCCAGAATACTTCGGCTACAATGTCTTCGATAGCCATGATTACGACGGCGACGGGGCTTCCGACATCGCCGTCTGGAGGCCCTCAGGCGGCGTCTGGTACCTAAGAGGAATCGATAACGACAGGTGGGGACAGGTCAATGATATCCCCGTTCCTGGCGATTACAACGGCGACGGCTTCACCGACATCGCCATCTGGAGACCGTCTGACGGTATCTGGTACCTCCGGGGGATCGACAATGATCAGTGGGGACAAGTGGGCGATCTTCCCGTGCCCCAGGACTATGACGGCGACGGAAGAACGGACCTGGCGGTCTGGCGGCCCTCATGCGGGACCTGGCACATCAGGTACCGGGGCGGCGGCGGAAAGATCACACAGTGGGGCCAGACCGGGGATTTCCCGGTGCCGGGAGACTATGACGGGGACGGCCGAGGCGAATTGGCGGTCTGGCGGCCTTCCAACGGCCTATGGTACATCAGGAAAGTGGACACGGACCGCCTGGGCAAGGATGGGGATATCCCCGTACCGGCGGACTACGATGGCGATGGGAGGACGGACCTGGCGGTGTGGCGGGCGTCCGACGGAACATGGCATATCAGGTATCGGGCGGGAGGGGGGAAAGTGAAACGCTGGGGCATGCCGGGCGATGTCCCGGCCCCAGGTGATTATGACGGCGACGGGATCGCCGACCTGGCCGTCTGGCGACCGAGCACCGGACAGTGGATCATCAAGAATATCGATACAGACATCTGGGGAACCGCGGGCGACATCCCGCTGGTGCGCTAGGATTCGGAACTCATCGGCTCAACAGATGCATTGTCTGGGTACGAGCGGGCAACCTTGATGTTATGAGTTGGACCGCATAAGTATCTCCGAAAGCTCCCGAAAAGACGCCTCCATCGGAAGCACCCTGATTCTTCCCTCGCTCAGGCGACGGCGGCCTCCGTAGAGAAGATACGCTTGGGCCATCGGATAATCCCTCATGAAGGCACGCAGGCTGCGATGGTGCGCTGCGGTCAGCCGTCCTGTCCTCTTGATTTCAAAGGCCAGCAGCCCTTTCTCTCCATATAGGACAAAATCCACCTCATAGTCGGCAGACGACCTCCAATAGAAAAGCTTGTAGCCCAGCTCGAGGCCGTCATTGAGGGCCATGAGCTCCTGGAAAAGCAGGGTTTCGCAGGCCATGCCGCCAATTTCCTCGGGGGAATCAAGCGGTCCTTTGGGCCGCAATGCTCGGAAGACACCCGTATCAAAAAAGTAGAATTTGGGGTGGGCGGTGAGACGGCGCTTGGCCCTTTTCGCGAATACGGGGAGCCGATGGCCGATGAGCAGGTCCTCGAGGATGCCGAAGTAATTCTCTACGACTTTCCTATCCACAGCGCTGTCCCGGGCAACCTCCGAGACATTGAGTACAGCGGACTGAGAAAAACTGGCCGACTCGAGGAAACGGGCAAAAGCGCCTAGGTTCCTGGTCAGTCCTTCCTGACGAACTTCCTCTTCAAGATAGGTTTTAACGTAGGCGGCGAGATATCTATCCGCGTCGCTCTCGTTGTAAGCGCAGGAAAGCTGTCCGTAGCGAAGAGAATGCCCCAAGTTGAAATCTCGTCCAAGCTCCGCAGCCGAAAGCGGATGCATGGCCAGAGTGCGGGCTCGGCCCCCCAGCAGGTTCGCTCCGCCCCGTCTGAGCTTCCTGGCGCTCGAGCCGGTCAGGGCGAAATTGAGCTTCCGCCCCTCGATGAGACGGTGGACTTAGGAAAGAAGGTCCGGAATCCTTTTTACATATATATTTGGAATTATCAAGGTCAAAATTCTGACTCATTTTTATGTGAGTCAACGCGCATTCTTGACAGATGAGGCCGGATGCAATATTCTTATTGGCCTGTCGCCCTTAGCCGCGACAAGCCGTTCTATAATGATGCGGCGAGAGGGGGCTTTCGAGAAAGGCCGGATAATAGAATGGATCATTCATTGACGAGCGCGGAACGCCTGCGGCTGAAACGCCGCGAGGCGGAGCTTCTCCAGAAAATAAACCGCCTGAGGAAGGCGATGAACGAGACCAGGGAACTCAACACCCTGGCCTTCAAATCCAAGCTTCTTAAGGAAGCCCAGGAAGAACTCAGCCGGGTCCAGGAAAAATTGAGCGGCGCGCGCCAAAATCCGGACTAATGGCGGCTGGTAATCTCGCCGGCCATGCTCCGGGCCGCTAAAGCCGTCAAGAATCCCCAACCGCTCGTGATACGCCTAACGGCCCGTTTATCGACCTCATGACCTCCCTTATGGCGGCCCGCCCCTGAGCTAGCGCCCCTGACCGACGGCGGTTTCCCAGACGGCCCAGGGGCCCCCGAAGGCACGCAGGCCCAGATCAGAGGGGCTTGTCGGGGCCGGCTCCAGGGCCTCATAGACCTCCCGGGCGTGGGCCTGGGCCCTCGCATACAAGGAGGCCGCCCGCCCGTAAAGGAGAAGGGAGCGATTCCGGCCCGCATTCATCAGATCCCGGCTTTCTGCGCCTCCCGGAGCGGCGGATTCTCCGCCCGCCGTCGCCATCTCCAGCTCCGCCCGGTTGAAAGCATTGCGGCCTTCGAACATCTCGGCCACGGCCCTCCCGTAAAGCTCCTTGAGCCCGGCGTAGCCGGCGTCCCGGTAATTCAAATGCATGAGCTTGCCGTACGCGTCGGCGATCTCCTCTTCGGCCGCTTCCTTGGCCGCTTCCGCCAGCTCCGCCGGCCCATTCGCCAGCCTCAGCCTGTAGAACGTGTGCGTCCCGGCCGCGTAGCGGTAAGTCGGCCTCATCACCGATCCGTCCCCTGCGATCGAGGCGTGCAAGACCCGGCCCGCCGGTCCTGTGCAGATGTGTGCGATCCCTTCGTCGCCGTCATCCGGAACGGCGACCGCCGTCCAGAGATTCGTCGGCCGGCAGAACATGGCCTCCCACCCCCCTGCCGGCGGCCAGGGCGGCGGCGCTCCCGGAAACCGGAGCACCATTTTGGCGAACTCCACATCGATCTCGCCGTGATAGTTGTGGAAGAGATCCCAGATCATTTTGTTTCGGGGCGCGGCGTAAGCTCCGTAGCCGCCGTGCCCGCCTACGAACCCGCCCTCTTTGGTCACCTTCATCTCCGGCGCGAGGTAATTGTTGGTCGAGAAGAGAAAATCCCTCTCCCCGAAATCGCCCGGATTCCTCACGGCCTGGACGGCCGCGGTCTTCTCGACGACGCAGGCGTTCCCCCACACGTCCGCGAAATGAAAGTTCTCGGGGACATTGATCTGCCATTTCATGACCATGTCCCGGGCCTCCAAGGCGCCGTCGCAGAAGCGGACGACATAAGGGAGGCTGCAGGCCCAGGCGATCCCGTAGCCCTCGTCCTCGGGACGAGGAGAGCCGCCCCCGCCGGAGTTGCCCAAAAAGAAGCCTTTGTTATTCATCAGGAAGTGGTCGCCGATCTCGCCCGCGTCGGCTCCGCACAGGTACGCGTTTCCCCGGTCCGGATAAGCTACAATGACCACGGCGTGGGCCACGTCCGGAGTGTCGAGGGTATCCAGCCCGATGAGGCAGCCGTCGCGCGTGGCGCTCCCCCAGGCCGAGGCCACCGAACACCGCTTGGGCGGAAGGGCATCTTTCTCGGCTCCCTCGGGATAGGGCGATGTCTTCGGGTCGGGAAGCGTGCAATTCATGAGCAGGACGTCCGTGTAGGTCATGGGGAAGCCGGATTGTGTGGCGCCGGCGGCCATGCCCCGCATGAAGTCGATCCATTCCGGGGTGTAGCGCTTGATGAACGACTGGTTGGCCCGAAGCGCCCGCAGAACCTCATCACGCTCGAACCGCCGGAGGGCCGAGGCCCACTTGTCCTCGCGGGTGCGGTCGATGTAGGCGCCGGCCTGCTCCCCGTACTGGAAGCCCATCTCGTAGTCGGATCCTTTCAGAATGACGACCGGCAGGATGCTCGGCGGGAGCGAGTCGCGGGCCGGGTCGTCCGCGGGGAAGGTCGAAGAAAGGAATGCGGTGGTATCGACCGCGGCTATTGCGGAGAACGGCGAAAGCGCCGCCGTTTTCGCCCGCGAGCCGTCCGGCGGAATTTCCGCCGGCCCCGCCAGGAAAGCCGGGATGATGACAACGACGGCCAAGATAACAAGCACAAGCGCAAACAGCGCCCAGCCGATGACGATACGGTTGATT
>JAFGRZ010000241.1 GCA_016934895.1 Candidatus Aminicenantota bacterium | reverse complement strand
TTCGCCGCGCGCCTCTTCTCGGGAGATCCATCCGACGGCTGGGGGACGCTTCTCAAGTATGAGCGGCTCTCGGAAGAGAACTACCGTTTGATTTCAGCCGGGCCGGACCGGACGTTCGAGACGGACGACGATATCGTCCTGGAGCGTTGATTCCGCTCAGTCGAAGCGGCTGGAGAAGGATGATTCCTGGCCGTTATCGGGGTCGAGTCCCAGGCACTTCGCGTAGCGTCTGAGGACATCCCTCATCTTTTCGCCGTCGGATTGATGATCAGGGATCTCTTCCTCCAAAGATTGGAGGCGGGACGGGGGGACTCCGCACTTTTTAGAGATATCTTCCAAGGTGAGACCCTTCCTCATCCGGAGCTTCTTAAGAATGTCGCCGTAGTAGTAGAAATCGTCGGCGGCGCTCCACCGGCCCCATCCGCCAGGCTCGTTTTCCAGGGCGCGGCCCGCCTTCCGGCGGCGGCCCGAAGCGAGGACCGACCTGACTTTATCCCAGAGACTTTTTCCTTCCGATGCGTCTTCGATCTGCAGGGGCTTCGTCGAACTCCGGAAATCCGCTTTCAGCGGGATCCCCGGGGGCCGCTTTCCAACCTGCGCGTCGTAGGCTTTTCTCTTCTCCGGGTCACGCAGGGTCTGGTAGGCGGCCTCGATCTTGTCGAGGATGAGGTCCCTTTCTTTGTCTATGAGCCCGCCATAAGACGCCAGGCTGTCCTGGTGATAGGTGGCAACGGCCAAAAGATAGGAGTTCCCGACGTCTTTCGGTGACGCGTTGCTCGTCAAGTTCAGGATCTCGTAATAGTCCAAATCCTCGATCTTCTTGATCATCGCTCACGTCCGGAGCAAAGCGCTCTGTTCTTCCCCGGCGGCCGGCTCCTCTTGAGCCAGGCGCTCCGCCATCGCCCGGATCGCCTGTGAAACGGCGCTCTCGGGAAACTCAAAGATAAAGGGAGAGAACTTCTTCAGGCTCCAATGGACCCTCTCGTCGTAGGGGATGGTGCCGAGGAGCTCCAGGTTGATGAGGAAATACTTGCGGACCAGGTCGACGATCGAACGGCCGAGAAGGGCGTCTTTTTTATCCCGGGCCTTATTGACCACCAGATAAAGCTTGAGACCTCTCAGGGCTGCGGTCAAGACCTGGCCGGCCGACCCGTCGCGCGCTGTCAGAGTCTCCAGGAACGACCTCAGGGAAGTGGAGCGCGATTCGAATCCCTCCCGGACTCTCTGCCCGAAGTCCGCGATCTCGAAATAGCGGGCGTACGCGTTGAGGATCCTGAGGGCGCAAGTCCGCAGGAACAGGTAGGTGTTCTCGATGGAGGTCGGCTCGGGCGTGACGACGAGGATTCCGGGACGGGCGACGACGAACAGATCGAGGGTGTTGTAAGCGCTTCCCGTTCCCAGATCGATGATCACCCTTTTGGCCGGCAGACTCTTGATCTGCCGGATCAGTTTCAGCTTTTTGTAGTGGTTGAGGTTGGCCAAGAACAACGTGCTTTCGCTTCCCCGGATCAATCGCAGCCCGGGGTAGGAGGTCGGAGTGGCGATGTCCGCGAGGCGGCCCACGTGGTTCCTGATGAAATCCCCCAAATCCCGTCCGTTTTCCCGGACACCGAGAAGGGTATGCAGGTTGGGTCCGCCCAAGTCGGCGTCGATGGCGATGACGTCCCCCCGGTCGATGCCGAGGGCGATGGCCAGGTTGGCGGAGAGGAAGGTCTTGCCCGTCCCTCCCTTACCGCCGCCGATCGCCCAGATGACCTGGGGACGGGTCTTATCTTCAGACATGAGAATGGATCACTTTTTTGGCACGAAAATGAGATTCCATTTTAGCACACCTCCCCTGGGAAGTGAATATGAACGGGCAAAAAATTGAATTCCGGAGGCGTTTCTGCTATTCTACATGCCATCATCCCTGGATCGAAAGAGGAGGCACGTGCTTCGTTGACAGACTTCGATAAAATCGACAGCAAGTATCGATTCGTTATCATCGCTTCAAAAAGGGCCAAAGAGCTTCTCAAAGGAGCCAAGGCCCGGACCAAGTCCAAATCCAAGAACCTCGTCCGTGTGGCCCAACAGGAAGTCGAAATGGGGCTCGTTGATTTCGAGATCCTGAAGGTCACGGCCGAGGAAACCTCGGATCAGGAGGAGCGCGTCTTTCTCGGCGAGGAGATCGCCGTCGAGGCCGAAGACGAAGGGTCCGCCGCTGAGACGGAAATTTTCGGGGAAGGCGTTGAGGCCGGAGAGGAGGCGGAGGAAGAAGCCGTAGAGGAAGAAGAAGAAAAGACCGATTCTGCCGAGGAATCGAAAGAAACAGAAGAGGATGAGGACGAGGGGGAAGAGGGCGAGGAAGAAGACTAGGCCCTTTTCTCCTGCGCTTTCAATATTTGGATGTAGTCCTGTTTGATTAAATCCCCGGAGGAGAACCCCAGACAGCGGGCGCATTTGATGATGTCGCTTCGCTCGCCTTCGAACTCCAGGAAGCCACCCGCCGCCGTCTCGTCGAGCATGATCCGAACGCGGCCCCGCCGGAACGTCGTCCTGGACTTCTGGTAGCGGAAAACGCACACGTATCCCAGGGCCCGCAGAATCCGCCGCAGCTGTTTTTCATCGCGGACTTCGGTTTCATGTTCTTCGCGGACCTTGAACCGTCGTGATTTTTGGGCCGGACCCTTGAAGGTCAGGAACACCTTGCGGCCGGCCCGGCGCACTCGGAGAGCGCATCCTTTCTTGGTCAAAGCTTTTGAACGAAGGTCGAACAGGGTGTTCTCCTCGGGAGTGCGGTCTCTCTCCAGCCTCCCGCCGGATTGGAGGATGGCCTGCCGCATGGCCGCGGCGTCGCTCACCCGGGCTTTGACTTCGATCTCGAGCAAGACGGATCCGCCTCTATCTGGACCTGATCAGGACGAATTCGGCCAGGAGGCTCAGCGCTTCCCGATGGGCCGAGTCCGGGAATAGGGAAACGAGGCCGCGGGCCCGGAGGGAGAATCCTTCCGCTTTGCGGTAGGTGTAGTCCAAGGCGCCGTTGCCCCGGATGATCTCCAGAATCTCTTTTCTCGATTCCCGGCTCTGAGCTTTTTTGCGCATCAATGCCTGCAACCGGCGGCGGTTGGCCGGACGGCCGGTGCGAAGCGCATAAATGAGGGGCAACGTGATGCGGCCTTCGCTCAGATCGGAGAGGACGGGCTTGCCCAGTTCGTCTTCGTCGCCCTGGAAGTCGAGCAGATCATCGATCATCTGAAACGTCAGTCCCAGGTTCCGGCCGTAGTCAACGAGCAGGCGCTCCTGCTCCGGCGTCGCCTCCCCCAGAACGGCGCCGATCTGACAGGCCGCAGCGAAAAGGGATGCCGTTTTCTTGTTGATGACTTCGAGGTAATCGGGTTCCGCCGTATCCAGATGGCCGCTCAGGCTGTATTCGGTGAGCTCCCCGTCGATCATCCGCGATGAAACATCGGTCAGGATGCGGACGACTCCGGGATAGTCACTCTCCAGGGAAAGCCCGATGCTCTTGATGTACAGGTAGTCGCCCAAAAGGACGGAGATGTTCGGACCCCAACGGGTGTGGACGGAGTCCCTTCCCCTTCTGCGGTCGGCGTTGTCGATGATGTCGTCATGGATCAGGCTGGCCGTGTGAATGAATTCGATCAGCGCGGCCATGAAGATGTGATCGTCCCCCCGGTAGCGGAGGAGCTTGGAGCAGAGAATGAGGAGGGCCGGCCGGATGCGTTTTCCCTTTTTTTGAAAGAGGTAGCGGCTGATCTCGGCGATCAGCGGATTGGCCGAGGAAGAGAGCATCTTGAGGCTCTCTTCGACCCGGTCGAGTTCATCCCGGATATGGTTATAGAGGCCGCTGAGATCAGGCCTTTCGGCGAGCATGGTTCGCGCTTTCAGAGGGGCGGATGGACTCATCGGCCGTTGGCGAGTTCCAAGGGGATGCCGGGATCGCTCCTGGTGAAGGAAGCCGTTCTTTTTTCGAACGATCGGATCTGAATCATGGGGCCCTATATTAGCATTGAAAGGCCATTTTTTCAAACCGCCTTTTTTTGGGCCGTCATATGGTTTTCCCGCGGTTGATTCTGATAGAATAAGAAGCCAAAACCGTGGCAAGGAGGAATGGCATGACCGCAGCGATCCTGGAATTGATCCGGAACCGGCGGGTTCTCCTCGACGGCGGCTTCGGGACCGAGCTCATCCGCCGCGGATTGCCCCAGGGAGCCTGTCCTGAGATCTGGAATGTGGAGAGGCCCGACGTCGTCCGGGAAATCCACGCCGGCTATTTCAACGCCGGCTCCGATGCCGTCCTGACCAACAGCTTCGGAGGGAGCGTCATCAAGCTGGCCTCTCACGGCGAGGACAAAAGATGCTATGAGCTGAACAAAGCGGCGGCGATCATCGCCGGCGAGGTCAAGCCGGCCGGATGTTTCGTCGGCGGAAGCCTCGGCCCGACGGGGAAATTTCTCCATCCCCAGGGCGAGTTCGCTCCCGGGCAGTTCGAGGATGCGTACGCCGAGCAGGCGAGGGGCCTGCACGACGGCCGGGTGGATTTCCTGCTGATCGAGACGCAGTACGATCTCAGGGAGGCGCTCTGCGCCGTGCGGGGGGCCCGTCGGGTCACGGACATTCCGGTCTTCGTGACCATGACCTACAACCGCACCCCAAGAGGCTTTTTCACGATGATGGGGAACAGCGTCGCCCAGTGCTTCGAAGAGCTCGAACAGGAGGGCGTTCCCGTCCTGGGGGCGAACTGCACCCTCGACAGCGCGGACATGGCCGATCTCGTCAAGGTGATGAGGGAAAAAACAAGCCTCCCATTGATCGCCCAGGCGAACGCCGGAAAGCCCTCTCTTTCCAAGGAGGGAGAAGTTTCATACTCCCAGGGGTTGGAGGACTATCTCCGGCATATCCCCCAAATGATCGAGAACGGGGCGAATATCATCGGCGGATGCTGCGGGACGGATCCTGAATATATCCGCCGGATGGCGGCTGTCGTCAAATAGGAAAATGAAAGGAGAGTCCGTGAAAAAAGATGAATTGTTGGGCCGGATGGGTCAGGCGATCATCGTGGGCGAGAAGGCCGAAGCGGAAGCCCTGGCCCGCGAAGCGATCAAGGCCAAGCTCGATCTCAATGAAGTCATCGAAAAAGGCTATGTGCCGGGCATCCAGAAGGTCGGAGACCTCTGGGAAAACGGCGATTACTTTTTGCCCGAGCTCATCACCAGCGCCGAGTGCATGAAGGCCGCGATGGCCGTCCTCCAGCCCGAGCTGGACAAGGCTCAGATCAAGGCTCGGTCCAAGGGGAAGGTCGTGATCGGCACGATCGAAGGGGACATCCACGACATCGGGAAGAACCTAGTCGCGGCGATGCTCTCGGCCAACGGATTCGAGGTTTTTGACCTGGGCGCGGACGTGAAACTGGAGATGTTCATCCAGAAGGCCGAGGAGGTAG
>JAFGRZ010000042.1 GCA_016934895.1 Candidatus Aminicenantota bacterium | reverse complement strand
TTTTCCCGAAGGCGATGAGCCCCCGGGCGGACTTCAGATAGGACATGCTGGCCGACAGGCGCACACGGAGCAGGGCCAGCTTGTAGGCGTATTCGTTCGGCTTCTCCGAGATAGCCTTTTCATAATATTCGATGGCCCTGTCCCAATCCTTGTTGAGCTCGGCCTCGTTGCCGGACCTGAAATAGTGCGGGCCGAAACTCACGCAGCTCCATAATAGGACGGACTGGACGATCAGAATCCAAGCCTTCTTCCTCATGCTCATTCTCCTTCCAGAGAAAACAGCCTCGTGGAGCTGTCCGGCAAGACGATCTCGATCTCGTCGCGGGTGATTTTGCCGATCCGGATCCCTTCCCCCACGACTTCTTCTTCGACAACGGCGACGGCCTGGCCTTCAATCACGACCAGGGCAATCATCCGTCGCGCTGATTCGATGTATCCGATATATCGGAGGTTGACGGTCGGGAGAGGAGGGCCGCCGACGAGCCTCGCTTCCGGAACGGCCGTCGCCGCGCCGGAATCCTCCGCCGCCAGCCGCGGATTTTGGTCGATGGGCAAATCCGCGGGACGGTCCAACCGCGCACCGGGGGCGAAGATATTTCTGCGGGGGGGAACCATCTCCTCCTGGGGCCGCTCGAGCAGATCCAGGCGAAGCATGCGTTCCGAACCTTCAGGAAGCGGCGGCTTGTCCGGCGGGCGAGTGTCGGTCTGGGCTGTCAGGAAAACGGCAGCCAGCGTGAGAGCGGCCAACCCCGCCGGAGGTTTAGGCATGCGCATAATAACCCGCCAGCATGATTCTCAACTCGAGAATGGTCCCGCCGTCGCTGATTTTCAGGAAGTCGATCTTCTCCAGCAGGAGAAACTTGGGATACCGTTCAATCATCTGCAGAAACCTTTTCAAGACCGGATAGGATCCGGTGAAGTTAAAGGTCACGCTGATCTTCCCGATCCTTTCTTTCTCCAGCTCGGCATAATTGTATTTGAAGGACCGAGCGTTGATCCCCGAGTCCAAGAAGATTTTCCGAAGGTCGAGCCGGAGTTCGTTGATCTCCTGACCTTCATGGTAGAAGAATTTTTCCTTGAGGAAGTCGACGTCCTTTTGAGTCTGCTCCCATTGCTCCCAAGCGGCCGCGCTTTGGGCCTGCTTGTCCGCGGCCGCGAGGGCGGCCGTCTGTCTGCTCTTGAGCTGACTGGCGAGGCGATAATAGCTGCGGCGCTGGGCCAGGGAAAAGAACACGAACACGAACAAAGCGACGAGAAAAAGGAGTCCCAGCCGCTTCAGCCGCGCTCTTTGCTTCTCACTCAGAATACTAAACAGTTCTTTCATAGGTCACCGAAATATCCGAGACGAGCTGTCCTTGTTCGTTTCTTTCTTCAGTTTCCACCCGGGGCCGGCTGAAATTCAGATCCTGGAGCTTGTTGATCAGGGCCAGGAGGTCATCCAGATTTCGGGACACGACCCGAATCCGAAGTTGAATTCGGGCGCTGTCGACCTGCGGTATCGATAAAGAGAGGATATAGCTCGATTCGGGCAGGCATTCCTCCAGCTGGGAGAGGAAATCCGTCCAGGACAGGCTTTTTTTCAGGATGATTCCGTTGATGGTATCGATGACGTCCTGATCCTTGTCGGCCGCCTCTTTGACCCGGTTCGCCACGCGTTTCTGATTTGTCTCGGCCTTGCGCATGGATGCTTCGACTTCTTGCAGAGCGGTCCCGGCCGCGCTTTTTTTTAGGCTGAACTGAAAAAAGACGATGACCGCCGCCAGGCTCGTGATCAGGAAGACCAATCCCGCGCCGCCCCCTAGCAAGAAGAACAGCCGGCTGTTGCGAAGAGGACGTGTCGCCAGATTCACGTTTACCGGGCGCATGCGGCTCGACCCGTTCATCTTCAACGGGAATCCTTTCTTCGGTTTGGGATCTGACCGACAAGGGGAGCCAAAAAACCGCGGGCTTCCCGGGCGAGGCCGAAGGCGCGCGAGGCCTCGACCAGATGGACGTCAAGGGGAAGCGCCGCCCGCAGCGCTTCCAGGATATCCCGGCGGTCCTTTCTCAATCCCGAGCGAATCCAAAGAGATCGCACCTGCCGCTTCTCGTGGTCCTCGATGAAATGGGCCGTGTTTTCGATCTCCTTGATGATGGTTTCGATCCTGAGAGAAGAATCCGGGATATCTCCAGGCTCCGGGGCGAACATTTTCATCCGGTAGAGGGCCGGTTCCCCCCCGGCGACGGCCGCCAGCGCCAGTGAATCGTCTTCGATGTTGACCGCCAGCGCATCGCTCTGGTTTTCGCCATGGAGCAGGTTCAGAAGGCTGAGCGTGGGGACGGTGAGGACGCCGATTTCCAGGCCCAATCCGGCCAATAGATCTTCATATTCTTTGACGACGGGTGTGCGCGCCAAGGCCGCCAAGACCTTGATCGAAGATGAGGACGTCCTCAAATCGTAGGACAGGCGGACGTCCTGCGGCAAGATGGGCATCTGCTTCTTCGCCCGCCAAAGAATGATCTTCTCCCGTTCACTTTCGGAGGCAGGGAGAAAATCGAACGCCAGGATGAAAACCTTGACGCAGGCCTCCGGGACCAGACAGGCGACCTTCTTTCCGGAGAGAAAGAACCCTTTCAACCCGTTTTTCAGGATGTCCGCCAGAGCGGCCGGTTGACTGATATTCGAGCGGTCGAAACGGGGCCCGATCAATCCCGCCGGAAGGTCGAGGACGAGATGGCGTTTGACCTGCCTTTCTTTGGCATCGACCTGGATCGCGCTGATGTAGGTGGACGACACCTGGATGACGGCCGACGGGCAGAGGGGCGCCGTGAAATATTCCTTGAGACTCCCGAGCTTGAATGTCATGGGCTCACTCGACAAAGGTCACCTTATTGAGCTCTTTCAAGCTCGTAATCCCCTTGAAGACTTTTTCCAGCCCGACCTCTCTCAAGAAAATGATGCCTTCTTCCTTGGCCTGCTTCCTGACTTCCGAGAGGGGCTTCCGTCCCAGGATCATTTCCCGGATGACGTCGGACAACTCCAGGAGCTCGGCGATGGCCGTCCGTCCCTGATATCCCGTCTGTCCGCATTCGGGACAACCCCGGGCTTCGTAAAATGTCATGTCCCGGCATTCCTCCGGCTGGAGCCCGGACTCAAGGAGTTGCTCCGGCCCGTATTGGATCGCCTCCTTGCAATAGGGGCACAACACCCTGACCAGTCGCTGGGCCAGGATGCAATTCAAGGCGGAGATGAAGCTATAGGGGTCAACCTGCATGTGGAGGAACCGGCCGATGACATCAAAGACATTGTTGGCGTGGACGGTCGTGAAGACGAGATGCCCGGTCAGGGCGGATTGGATGGCGATCTGGGCCGTCTCCGGGTCCCGGATCTCTCCCACCATGATCTTGTCCGGGTCGTGTCTCAGGATCGAGCGCAGTCCCCTGGCGAAAGTCAGCCCTTTTTTCTCATTGACCGGGATCTGGGTGATCCCGTCGATCTGATACTCAACGGGATCCTCGATGGTGATGATCTTGTCTTCCGGAGCCTTGATCTCGGTCAGGGCGGCGTAGAGAGTGGTCGTCTTGCCGCTCCCCGTCGGGCCGGTGACCAGGATCATGCCGTAAGGCTGGGTGATATAGCGGCGGAATTTCCAGAGCAAACCCTCCGAGAAACCGAGCAGATCCAGCCTCAATTCATGGATGGCCTGGGTGATCATCTCCTTGTCCAGGATGCGGATGACGGCGTCCTCCCCGTAGATGCTGGGCATGATGGAGACGCGGAAATCAATGGTCTTGTCCTTGATCTTGAGCCGGAACCGTCCGTCCTGGGGAACGCGGCGCTCGGCGATGTCCAGATCGGACATGACTTTGATCCGGGAAATAATCGGCGCCTGGAACCTTTTGCTGATCGGCGCCATGGCCTCAGTGAGGACGCCGTCGATGCGGTATTTGATCCGGACGCCGTCGCCGCGCGATTCGACATGGACATCGCTGCCCCGCTTCTGGACGGCGGTGAAGATGATGGTGTTCACCAGTTTGATGATCGACCCGTCCTGATCGGCCAGCTTTTCGAGGGAAATCACCTCTTCCTCTTCACCGCTCTCCTTCTCGACGACCTGGACGATGAATCCTTCCGTCGCGTCCTTCAGGACCTGGAGAGCCGTTTCGCTTTTCCGCAGGGCCTCCTGGATCGCCCTTTGGGAGGCCGCGTGGACCTGGACTTTCTTCCCGAGAAAAGATTCGATGGCGTCGATCGTGCTGATATCCGAGGGATCGGCGATGGCGATCTTGACAACGTTGTCCCCGATCTCGAGAGGGATGAAGTTCCCCCGGTAGAGAAAGTCGGGAGGGAAAGACTGGACGAGATCCCTGTTGACCGCATAGTTCGCCAGGTCGAGATAGGGAACCCTGTAGCGCTCGGCCAGTTGTCGGGTTTGCGCCTCCTCCGCAGGAGTGTCTTTTTTGACGTCTTCTTTGCTCATGGTTATCTCTGTATCTGGATGATATTGAAAATGGGCAGGTAAACGGCCAGCAGCATCAAAGCGACGATCATCCCCATCGCGATAATGATGATCGGCTCAATCAAAGAGACAAAGGCATCGATCTTGGCCTGGATCCTCTGGTCATAAACATCGGCGACCTCCTTCAACATGCCGTGCAGGTTGGCTGAATTTTCACCGATCCGGATCATATCAATCGCCAACGGCGTGAAAAAACGGGTCTTGTTAAGGGATTCGGAAAGGGGCTCCCCGCTCCGGATGTCCTCTGCCAGAAAGCGCGTCCCGCTCCTCAGGTACCTATTGGGAACGGCTTGACAGGCGATGGGCAGTCCGTGGAGAAGGGTGATCCCCGCTTCAAGCAGAAGACTGAGGGTGCGGCTGAACAGCGAAATCGCCGTTTCCACCCAGATACGGTTCGCATAAGGGATCTTGAGTTTGGCTCTTTCCAGGAGCATGTGGAACTTCTCGTTTTTCTTGAGCCGGGGAAGGAGCAGGACCAGGATGACCAGAACAGCCAGGAGGAAGGGTGTGATCTGGCGGAGCCCGCCGGCGGCGGCGATAAGAAGACGTGTCACCCGGGGGAGCCGAGCGCCGAAGTCGGAGTAGAATCCGGCAAAGCGGGGCAGGATGAAGTTGACCAGGATGAGCATGAGGACCAGTGCGAAAACAATGAGAAGCGTCGGATAAAGCAGGGCGGCGCGGATTTTCGACCGGGTTTGGGAGATGACCTTGGCGTAATCCAGGTACCTCCCGATCGTCCCGGGCAGGTTTCCGCTTTGCTCTCCGGCCATCAGAGCGGCGATATAAACCTTGCCGAATTCCTTCTCGAGAGAAGCAAAGGACTCGGAAAGGGCCTTACCGCTCCGCACATCGGTCTCCACCTTTCTTAAAAGCTCTTGGAGATGGATATTTTTGGTGCGGCTGGTGATGAGCTCAAGACTCTTAAGGATGGGATATCCGGCCCGGAGGAGCGCCACGAGCTCCTGGTTGAACATGATAAAATCCTTGTCCTTGACCCGTTTTTCGAAGGGCAAGGCGGGTAAGGACGCTTTTTTCCAGTCTTTCCGGATGGACAGGATGCAGAATCCCTCCCTCTCGAAGTGTCTCCGGCATTCCTCGACCGAAGAGGCGAGAAAGGACTGGGAGAGGCGGTGTCCGTCCTCCGTTGCCAAATGGCAAAGAAAATAGGGCATTTCTCTAATCGAACAATGACTTAAGATGCTTAAAAAGACAAGCTCATCTTAGGGTATCCACTTTTTTTTGTCAATGAAACTCCCGAAGAGGGGGAGTCCGACCAGGAAGCCGGCTTCCCCCCCCTATTTTAGTCTGGGCAGGCGGCCAAAGTTGACAAAAACCGGCGAAAGTTCTATTTTTGGACCGATGGTCAAAAGATATCTTGTGGCCATGGGAGTTATTGTCCTTACCCTGTCTGTGGGCTCGTCTATCCTCCCACAAACCAAGCCCCCTTCCGAACCGCCCCTCCCTCCCCAGGAATATCCGGCTGAGAAGGCTAAATACGATTATATGAGCTCCTTCTTTTCGAGAAACACTAAACCTCTCGGCCTGAAAGAGGACCGGGCCGTTAGACAACTGTTGAGGCAGCCGGCCACAAAATGGGCCGTTCGCGCCGGCCGGAGCAATATATTGAACTAATCCGCGCATGCCGAATGAGCCGGAAGATGATTCCATTTTTTGAATTCCCCGCCAATGAATAAGAGAATCCCGCTTGTCTTGGGATTGATTTCCGTGTTGATTTTCCTCGGGGGGCTGAATATCTATCGCAAAATCGCCTGGCAGGAGCCGACGGACGGTGTGGTCTGGATAGAAAAAGACAGCCGCTTCGTCGCCGACCAGGTCACAGTCAACGGTCCGGCCTACCTGGCCGGCGTCAAGAAAGGAGACATCCTTTTTTCCATAAACGACCGGCCGGTGGAGACCGAGATCGACATCGTCAAGAGCCTGTGGATAGCCGGAGCCGCCGGTCAAAAGGTCAAGTATCAAATCGGCCGCCCGGCGGAGATCCTTTCTCCGTCTTTTTTTCTTTCGCCGAAAGGGCCGA
>JAFGRZ010000240.1 GCA_016934895.1 Candidatus Aminicenantota bacterium | reverse complement strand
TGAGATCTTTGAACGCGAAATGGGCGATCTTCTGACCCCAACTGTCTTCGATCACTTCGTGGGCTGCGGGATCGAACTCGACGGGGCCGAGAAGCGTCTGGTTATCCCGGTTTTCGGGGATCGGGAGGTAAATATCGAGCATCGTGACCGTGCCGGGGCCGTAGTTCCGGAATTCCTTGACGAACTGGAGCGAGAGCTTCTTCTCATCCCATCGCGTGAGGATGTCGGCGTCGAAGACCTTGACCTGGTAAATCTCGTCATTTTCATAGTCGACGTTCCAGAGGGTATCGCCCGCCCAGGCCAATCCGGAAGGAAAAGGACCGTAGGAACGGAGCGACGAAAGACAGAGGCCGTCCGCGGGGTTAACGAGGTAAATCCGGTCTTGGGCCCGGTCCGCGACCCAGAGATATTTCCCGTCGAAGGCCAGTCCCGTCGGTTCGCCGGCGGGTGAAGCGAACGTCTGAACCATCATCCCGTCAACGATCGAAACCTTGATCAGGATGTCGCTCCGGAAGTCGGCGATCCAGACGTATTCGCCGTCCCAGGCCAGGTCGCGCGGGTTGGGGCTGTTGGACTCGAGGATGGTGAGAGCGCGGCCCGTTTCCGGGTCGATCCTGTACATCAGTTTTTCCCCCGAATCGATGTGCCAGAGGCAGCGGCCGTCCCAGGCCAGCCCTTCGGGGTGATGGCCGGGAGAGTCGAAGTCCAAGAGGACGCGGCCGCTTTCGGGGTCGATTTTATAAATCTTGTCGGTGAACTCGTCGGCGAGCCAGAGATGTTGGCCGTCAAAAGCCAGGCCGGTCGGACGCGGGCCGGGCGTCTTGATGACTTTGAGCACATCCCCGACGCGCCCCCAGGAGAGAGCGGCAAAGAGGAGAATGAAGCCAATGCAAAAGCTCAGTTTTTTCATGACGGCCTCCTATATTTATGATTCGATTGCAACCCGATGCTCCCGCTTATTATAGATAATCCGGCCTGGAATCGCACCCCTAAAATTCAGTTTTTCTATTTGCCGCGGATTCCGAGGCGGAAGAAATCGGCGTCGATCTCTCCCCCATCACGGCGTTTCCGGAGGGTGGCGCGCACCTCCTCGAGCTCGGCCACGTCGCCCGCTGCCACGCGGTAGCCCCTCTCCTCCGCCCAAGCCCGGACCGCTTTTTCGATCTTCATCCGAGGTCTTATTTCTGGGGACAGTATATCATGTCCCTCTTTTTCGTTCTTCAGGACTGGAAAATCGGATAGAAATTCGGGGACACGGTATACTGTCACCAATTATTTTATGAAGGGTGTCCCTTTGGGGAACGCTCCCCCTTCTTTACTTCAGACGGTAGGTCAGGCCGGCCAGGCCGTAAACCCCGGTAAAACGCCCCGTCACCGACCAGGCCGCTTTGAAATTTACTGAAAGCCTTCCCAGAAAACCTTGGGAATTCGGCCAAGGATTGAAATGGACCCCGGCGAAGGGCGCCAGGTAAGCCTCGCTCTTCAGGAGGCCGTTATACCGGTTGCTCAGCCTATTGTCGACATCCACAAAGGTGTATCCAAATTGAATCCCTGTATAAAATCCCAGGCCCTTGACTCTCTCCGGGCTGAAGTGATAGGCACAATCGAACGACGGTCTGATCAAACGAAAGGTCCACTTCCCTCCGTACATTCCCAGGTAATCGGACCACCGGTCGTACATGGCGGTGCCGCCGAGCCCGATGTTTTCGGTCAGCATGAACTCAAAACTGGCGCCCAAAGGAAAAGGCAGACTGTTGAAGGGGTCGGCGAGCGGATCGGCCGTCCTGACCATGGAATTGAGTCCGAACTGACCGGTCAGGAACATCGAACCCTTGGGAAACGGCCGTATCTCACCGGAAGCCCAAACAGGATTCAAGGCGAAGGCCAGAAAGCTCAGCGCAACGACGAGGGTTGCCTTTTTCATTAGATCCCTCCTGATACTTCAATTAAGGCCGGTATTCCGGCCGCGCCTTTTCCCCTCTCGCCTAATTTCTAGAGCAAAAAGTGTGCCAATTCATCCACCCATATCCTGCCGCACTCCCCTGTCCTCAACTTAGGACGCCTCTACAATTTGGTGACAGTACCTCATATTCCGAATTTCCCGATCAGGAGAGGCATGGGGGGAAATGGAAATAGAAGCCACTGTCACCGATTTCCTCATAATGCAGGGACACAATATACTGTCACCAATTTATTAGGTCGGGTCCGAGAGAAAGTCCGACACTCGGACAATCAGGATTCCCCGGAATTCTTTCAGGCTCAAGAGATGACGGTCGCCCGAGATGATCCAATTCGCCTGGCCCGCAAGAGCACATTCCAGTACACGATTATCGGCGTCCTCCCTAAGGACTCGCAGCCGCATGCCCGGCTTGACGAGCTCAGCATGCCGGCCGACGACCCGCAAAGCTTCCCGGATGTCCTCGTCATCCCACGCAAATTTACTTTTCAGGATCGCGGCCAGCTCGCCCAGGATGGGAGTGGAAACGATCAGCTGAATCCTGCCGGCCCGGGCCATCTCAAACGCGATTTCGGGTTTCCCGCCAAAGGTGAACGCTGAAAGGAAGACATTCGTATCAAAGACAACGCGCCGGCCGCTCAATCTCGGATTCCGCGGGCCTCATGGACCAGCTTTTCAATATCCCGCTCGGAAGACAGGCGATACTTTTTCGCCGTTGCCCGGCCGAGGCGGCGGAATTTTTTCCAACGTTCCTCGTCGAGATGGTCTTCATAGACCTTGACCATATCACGAAAGAGCTCGCTTTTGGTTTTTCTTTCCAACGCGGCCAGCCTTTCGATCTCCTCATATATCTGGGGCGGGAGAGATACGGTTAAGGTCTTGGTTGTCCTTCCCATAGAAAGCTCCTCTTGAGTCTTACTTTGTCTTACTATAGCCATATGGATGCCTCCGTGTCAATGGAAAAATCCCCGGCGATGATTCAGCAACAACTCGCGAAACATGTCTTCACTTTAAGACGATTAGGCGCGAAAAAAATCTCAGTGGAAATTGGGGACACAATATACTATCGACTGGAATTTGACCAAAGCTTGACACAATCTGGACACGATCTCGATTGAAAAATCGTCCCGTTAAAGATAGAGTAAAATCGGGTTGGGATAAGAATGGCATCACTCCGGTCCCGGGGGCATCCTTCTCGGAGAACGACGATTCTATTCCTGGGCGTCGCCGCGGCCGCGGTCGCCGCGCTGATCTGGATGGGTGTGCGGCTCTTGCAACAGGATCGCGCTCTCGAGGCGCAACAATTGAGAGAACGGCGGGAAGCCGCTGCCGACCGCCTGATCATCGCCCTGGAGCAGGTCCTCTCGGCAGAGGAACGAAGGCTGACCGACCTGCCAAGGGCGGATGTCGCGTCGCCGGCAGATGACGCCGTCTGGATAACCGAGGGCGTCTCGAACTCCTCGGAATTCCATGTCTGGCCGGATATTGGTCTTCTTTATTATCCGGTGATTCCCCCCGGTCAAGAACCGCCCGCGCGTCGATACGTCGAAGCGGAAAGATGGGAATTCATCCATCACAACTATCGCCGCGCCGCCGAAAAGCTCCGCCCCCTCACCAGGACTGCGGACCCAGCTGTGAGGGCGGGTGCACAACTCCGGCTGGCCCGGAACCTCAGGAAAGCGGGTGATCTGGAATCCGCCCTCGAAATCTACGCCGAGTTGGCCGAGTCCTCTGATCAAGGGGTCCTGATTTCAGGGGTGCCGGCCGACCTGGCAGCACGCCGGGCCCGCTGTGCCCTGCTGGAGGAACTTGGCCGCAGGGCGGAACTGGAGGAAGAAGCCCGGCATCTTCGTGACGAATTAATGACCGGGTGCTGGCGTCTCGACCGGGCATCCTATCTTTATTACCGCGACCAGGCGGCGCGCTGGCTCAACCAGGAGCCTGGATCCGACGCCGAACAGCAGGCCTTGGCGGATGCTGTTATCTGGCTTTGGGAGAATCGCCAGGACATCGGCGATGTCGAGCCTGGTTCCGAAGGCCGCAGGTCGTTTCGCCTTCACGGCACGCCCGTCACCGTCCTCTGGAGACAATCAAAAGAACAGTTGGCGGCTGTCATCGCCGGCCCCGGCTACCAGCGGAGCCGCTGGTTTGATCCCATCCTCGGAAGCGCTGATTTCGGCAGCATTCGCGTCGGCGTCCGCGATTCGGACAATGCGCTGGTCTACGGAAACGAACCGGCGGCGGCCGGGGTTCCCGCCACGTCCCGCCTCGCTTCGGTCACCGGCTTGCCCTGGGACATCGTTCTCGTCAACGCCGACCCGGAAGCGGTCCTCGGCCAGTTCGCCCAGCGACGGCGGCTGATGATGATGGGCCTGGCGATGCTGGCCCTTCTTGTCATCGCAGCGAGCTATCTCATCGGCCGTTCCGTCTCCCGGGAACTTGCTGCGGCCCGGCTCCAGTCGGACTTCGTCTCCGCCGTCTCCCACGAGTTCCGGACCCCGCTCACCTCGATGCGCCAATTCACTGAGATGCTGGTCGAGGACGAGAGCCTCCCGGCGGAGAAGCGCCGAGCGTTTCACAGGGCCCAGGAACGGGCGACTCGCCGGCTCTCCCGGCTTGTGGAATCCCTGCTGGATTTTGGCCGCATGGAAGCCGGCGCCCGGCCTTACAGGCTCGAACGGCTGGACGCAGGCCGGCTGGTCAAGGCCACAGTGGAGGAGTTCAAACAGGAGATAAATCCCGCCAATCTGGTGATGGAATGCTCCGTTCCGGACGAAGGCCCTGCGGTGAAAGCCGACCGGGAGGCGCTCGCCCAGGCCCTTTGGAATCTCCTCGACAACGCGGTCAAGTACTCCGGCGACAGCCCTGTTGTTCATATCGAAGTGGAAGCCGGAAACCCGGTTGCTATCCGGGTGCGGGACCAGGGATTGGGCATTTTGCCCGCAGAAAGGAATCGGATTCTCCGCAAGTTTGTCCGCGGTACGAGCGCCAAGGCGTCCGGCGTCAAAGGGACGGGCATCGGGCTGGCCATGGTCAAGCATATCGTGGACGCCCACGCCGGAAAGGTTCTCGTCGAGAGCGAGTCCGGCGAGGGCAGCTCCTTCACAATTCTGCTGCCCCCAGGAGAATGAACCCATGCCGAAGATTCTGATCGTCGAGGATGACCGGGACATTGCCTTCGGCCTCGAGGAAGACCTCGCCCGTCACGGCCACCAGGTCGAAACGGTCGGCGACGGCGAACAGGCCGTGCGCCGCGGCAAAGAGGGAGGCTTTGACTTGATTATCCTCGACCTCATGCTGCCGCGAAAAGACGGGTTCGAGGTCTGCCGTGAGCTGCGCCAGGCCGGCCTCAAGACGCCGATCATCATGCTGACGGCCAAGACGCACGAAGCCGAGAAGATCCTCGGCCTCGAGCTTGGAGCCGACGACTACATCACCAAGCCGTTCAGCCCGAGAGAGCTGCGCGCCCGGATCCAGGCCGTGCTCCGCCGGACTGCGGAGGAATCCCAGGGTGTTTATCGGTTTGGGGACTGCGAGGTCGATTTTGACCGCGGCGAAGTCCGCCGCAGCGGGGTGCCCATAAACGCAAGCGCCCTGGAATTCCGGTTATTGGCGGCTTTCGTGCGCCACCGGGGCCGGGTGCTGAGCCGGGATCAGTTGATCGACGCCGCCTGGGGACCGGAGACCATCGTCACCGACAGAGTGGTGGACACCCACATCCTCAACCTGCGCAAGAAAATCGAGCCTAAGCCGGCGAAGCCGCGCTACATCCGAAGCGTGCGCGGCATGGGCTACCGTTTCGAAGGCGAGCAATCTTGACAGACTCTGGATACAACCTGGATATGATTTGGATATCGGACCATTATTATGAGGCCAGGAGGTAAGGTCCGATGAAGAACAAAATGAGGAAATCGATAGGCGTTATTTCTTTTATCGCGATTTTGGGAACACTCTTATCAATTAGCGGAATTGCCCGCCAGGCCGAAGATCCCGGGGTGCTGCTCCGGGCGGCCATCGAAAAAGAGGAGGTCGACGGGGACCTCCAGGGGGCCATCGAACTGTACAAGCAAATCGTCGCCAAACACGGCGACAATCGCCCGATTGCAGCCAAGGCGCTCGTTCGCCTCGGCGGCTGCTACGAGAAGCTGGGACAGAGCCAAGCCGAGCTGGCGCAAAAGGCCTTTCAAAGGGTCGTCGACAGCTATCCCGACCAGACGGAGGCAGTCAAGGCGGCCAAAGAAAAACTCGCGGCCTTCCTCAAGTCCCGGGCGTCCGCCGAAAAAGGCGGCAAAGATTACAGGATCGTTAAAATCCACACCGACTCAAGGCCCGGGTGGCTTTCTCCTGACGGGACGAAGCTGGCCCTCCTCGATCTCGAAAAAGACGTCCTGTGGCTGAGGGACCTGGGGAGCGGCAAGGAAACGGCTCTGCTTCCCAAGGCCGAAATGGCCACCGATTGTTTCTGGTCTCCGGACGGCCGGCAGATCGTTTATTTTACCGGGACATCGAGCTGCTTTAGGATGGTCTCGGTGGAGGGCGGCCAACCGAAAACCCTTCTTGATATCGAACCGGAAATGAAAAAGACAGGGCGGTATCCCTGGCCGACGGGCTGGACTTCGGACAGCCAAAAGCTCATCGTCCAGGTTTCGACTTTTAAAACGTGTGAAGGGGTGTCCGCGCTCCCGGTCGCGGGAGGGCCGTTGGAGGAGCTATACAGATTCCCGGATCCTCCAAAGGCGAAGGAGCGCAGTGAACAACTCACATTATCCCCGGATGGCCGGTTCTTCGCGTATCAATCGAAACAAAACGGGAACATCGATGTTTACGTCATGTCGGTCCGGGGCGGCGCGCCGGTGCGGATCACCGACGACCCCGCGGACGACACCAGCCCGGCATGGTCTTATGACGGTCACTGGCTCGCCTTTCGTTCGACCAGGACGCCGGATTCAGGGACCTGGGTGATCCGGATCACGTCGGACGGAAGACCGTCAGGCCAGCCTATTCATGCGACCCAAGGAGGCGACGGCGGGACCTGGACAAAGGACGGCCGGATCGCCTACTCCACGCAGACAAACATGGTTCATATTTTTATCGCCGGTACGGATGGGAGCCAAGAGACTCGCCTGACAAAGCTGAATAATCTCAATGTCTTGCCCCGCTGGTCCCCGGATGGGAAGACCGTCGCCTTCATTTCAAGATACGGAGAGAACAGGGAGGCCGTCTGTACCGTGCCGGTGAACGGAGGGGATGAGAAGCTCCTGGCACACGGCAACTACCACGCTTGGTCTCCCGACGGGAAGATGATCGCCTTCACCAACGAGAGAAATCGCCCCGGTCGTCCCCTGCTCAAAGCGACGATATCCCTCATTGCGGCCGAGGGTGGAGAGGCCAGGCAAATCATGAGTTACGACGGCGCCGTGAACTATGTCGATTGGTCGCCCGACGGACGCCACCTCGTTTTTTCCTATTCCCGGGACGCCCTGGCCTTAGACCCTGTGAAGGACGGAAAGAACATCATTCCGGATTCGCGAGAGAAAGGGGAAGATGTCTTTATCATTCCCGCGACCGGAGGGACGCCGAAGAAGGTCGGTCCGGCGAGTGAGAGCCAGGGCTCCTGGCACAGCCCTCGCTGGTCTCCCGACGGCAAGAAGATCGCGTTCCGGCTGTTCGGCAAAGAGGGAGCCAAAGAGGCGGGAAACCTGCCCCGGGGCCTCTATACGGTGGATGTCGAAGGGGGGACGCCCAAGTTCGTTACCGGCGAGAATCCCCGGTATTGGTTCTGCTGGTCCCGTGACAGCAAGAACATCATTTATACCCAAGAGCCGGGCGACGGGAGCCTCTACAGTGTTTCAGCCGATGGCGGAAAGCCGGAAAAGCTGAACATCCTGGGCAAATCGCCCGACATCTCTCCGGACGGAAAGAAGATCGCTTTCTATAGGATCGCGAAGCAGCCGTTTGAATTCTGGCTGGTGGAAAATTTCCTGCCCGCGGTCACGGCTAAGAAACAACCCCCCAAAAATGAATAATCGGGGACAGCATACCATGTCCCCCTTTTTGAACTCTCACGGTCTCTAGAGTTGAAAAGCCAGGCGCCGGATGCGTGACCTCGCGCCCGGGAACGACAGCTTGAATGATTCCAAGGCCGGAGGATCTACTCCAACGCGCAGATGGGGACGCGGGAGATAAAGAAATTCTGCCCGGTCTGCGCCGACTCCCAGAAACTCCTGGAGACGGCTGTGACCAAGCTTGGGTTCAGTGCCCGCGCTTACGACCGGGTCCTCAAGGTGGCTCGCAGCATCGCCGACCTGGCCAGGGAAGTGGACATCCGCCCCGCCCACGTTGCCGAAGCCATCCAGTACCGGATGATGGACCGGTATTATTGAAAAGAACGGAATGGCCTCAACACTACGGGGCCGGAAGAAGCCTCCTTGAGGCAAGGATATCTGACTCTGCCTAAAGCGGGCTGTTGTTCTCGACAAACCATCGAATATAGTCTTTTATCAAACCCGCGAGGAAGTAGGGAAGGTTCAGGAGATGAAAGGGCTTGCCTTCGGGCGTTTTGGTGCGCTCCGTCGCCCATGGACCCGCATAAAGCCGGACAGCATAGGAATGAGGGCACCTGTTGATGAATTGATGAAGGGATTTCAGAGTCCCTTTAGTTTAGTGCCTGCCTTGACTTCGACGGGGATAGCGTATTTTTCATGCTGAATCAGAAAATCCACCTCCGCAGCAGCTTGGCTTTTTTCGCGGACCCAAAAAATCGGTTTTTGATGAGTCTCAGAGTCGGCCGAGATCAACTCTTGCCCGACGATCATCTCGGCGATCTTGCCGCGGTAGGGAATTCTGGGGACACTTGCCTTAATTCCATTGGCAGGCTTTTCTGCCCAAGATAGGAATTAAGGCAAGTGTCCCCAGAATTAAGGCGGCTGGCCTGAATTTGAGAATTTTGTGATGGCAATTCGTCTTTAGACATGCCGGAAACAGATTCGGGCGTCGGTCGGTCTCGATGACCGGCTCAGCGGTTTCGCTCGAATATCTTGACAGCCTTCGCGCCGGCCGCATCGCGGGGCCAAAAGTCCATGATGCCCGGGTTGCGGCCATTTGTCTCCAACACGGCGCGACCGAGCTCTGGACGATTGACCGGGATTTCAGTCGCTTCCCAGGGCTCAAAGTTCGGAACCCGCTCCAATAACGGAGACGTTCCCCCGATTGCCTCCCTAACCCCGTCAGCTGTGTATAATAATTGGTGAGATAATTTAGATAATTGGTAACAGTACATCC
>JAFGRZ010000239.1 GCA_016934895.1 Candidatus Aminicenantota bacterium | reverse complement strand
TTGTTGGGTGTTTTCATGCCTTCCTCGGGTCCTGTCTTTCGGCCCATTATACTCGATATCGCCGGCTCCTCACAACAGAACGGATTCCCCCCATCTTGTTTTTTCTAAGAGAGCTCGCCGCAGAATTCTTGGTTATAGGGACAAAGAATCACTCCGGGCCATGCCATCCAACGTTCATCAGGCGGTCTCTGGCATTTCTCCAATGGCGCCGCAATTCCATACGGCCGGATGGGCGATATCCCCCTGATCAAAAAACCAAATGGGAAGGGGCGTTTTTCGGGATAGAAAAGCGCATAGCGGAGGTTGAAATCGACCTGGCCGGCGTCGGATTCGACCTGGCTGAAATCGGGATTGACCGTTCTGTCCAGGATGAGCTGGGAGGTCAGGCCGTACTTCGCCGTCAGGCTGAGGTCGCTCTTGGTTTTCTCCGGCTCCAGGACTCCCCGGTCGATCAGGCTTGTCCTTCCATAGGTGAAGGCCGGAAGGATCTCGAGGAGAGTATAGTGCTTGATGCCGATGAAATGGAGCGGCCGCGTCTGGGTCAGAAAATCGAAGCCCCGGGCCGGGTCGAGCGCCGGGTATGTGCCCGCCTCGGAATACCGGCTGATGTTCCGCTCGAAGATGATCCCCATCTCGACGGGCTCGCGGCTCCGGTAACGGATGCTCTTGAAGGGGACTCGCACCTCGATCGTATAGCCCTCGTCGTCGATCCGGCCGGTTGAATACCAGACGATCTCGATCGTGTAGTCCTCCTGGCCGCCTTCGAACCGGGAGTCGCCCTGGATACAGAGCGGGTTGACGTAGAGCGCATAGAGAGATTGTTGGTCGCTGAAGGTGTCGAGATTGAGGCAGACCCAGTCGTCCCGGCTGATGGTGTCGCGGGCCGTGATCGAGGCCTTGATCTTGGACGGCTCGCGGTCATAGCAGATGAGACCCGCGCTCCCGGCGGCTGCCGGCCGACCGGGGGGAATATCGACGCCGCCCGGCGATCGATCTTATGAGTGAAACCGTCTCTTTTTTTCCCCGCATGTCGTCATTTGAGCGGCCGGCTTTTCCACTTGTCATAGAGGTCTTTCCACCAATTGCCGAGATCGATCTCCCGGCCGCTGATGAACATGTGCTTGACCTCGGAGCGGAGGTCGAGCGGATCCCCGGTCGTCAGGAAGAGATCGGCGTCCTTCCCCGGAGCGAGGGTGCCCAGGCGGTCGTCGATGCCGAAGACCCTGGCGGGATTGATGGTCAAAGCTTTGACGGCGTCTTCATGGGACATGCCGAAGGCGACGGCGCGGGCGGCATGGTAGGGAAGATCTTTTCCCGTGGAGGGGTTCGTCCCGGACGAGAAACAGAGAGTCACTCCGGCTTTGGACAGCTCGGCCACGTTCCGGAACGGGGCGTCGTAGCCGTCCTCGGGCTCGGACGGATCGCGGTAGAGGTCGCCGACAATGACCGGGATGCCGGCCGCCTTGATCTTGTCGGCGACCTTGTACCCTTGCGCGCAACCGCGGAAGACGGCCTTGATCTTTTCCTCCTTGATGAACTTGAGCGCCAGCTCGATGTCCTTGGCCTTCTCCACGGAGAGGATGACAGGGAGCGTTCCTTCAAAGACGGGCGCCAGGGCTTCATACTTGGGATTGTGGTCGGGAGCCTTGACGGCTGGATTTGAGGCGGCCTCCTTCTTTAGGGCGAGGTAATGCCTGGCCTCGGACAGGTATTCCTTGATTTTTTCCACGAGCTTGGAGGTGACGTCGATCTCGGTCGTGGGTTTGGGCCCCACCTGCTCGGCCGTCGGAGGACGGGGGGACATAGGGAAATTTATGAGAGAAGTGGCTTCCTCCTTAACGGCCATCTCGGGGAACGACCAGCCTTCCATCTTGACCAGCGCGGAAATGCCCGGGAAAGTTCCTCCCGCCGGCGCCACGAGCGCCGCGGTGGTTCCGCAGATCCGGCCGGTTCGGAAGTGGACGGAGTGAGGATTGATCGCCCAGGCCGCGCGGACTTCCGGATTCTCTTTTCCCATTTCACTCGAGTCCACTGTGGCGGCGATGGCGCCGATTTCGACGAGGCCGTATTGGGTGTAGGCGTCGATAAAGCCGGGGTAAGCCGTGAGCCCGGACGCCTCGATGACACGGGCTCCTTCCGGCGCCTTGACAGAGGGCCCGACGGCCGTGATCTTCCCGTTCTCGATGAGAAGATCGCCGCTTTCCAGCACGGGCCCTTCTACGGGGACGATCCTGGCCCCCCTGATGAGGACGGGGCCCGTTGTTTCGGCCGCCGGCGTCCAGAGGGCCGTCAGCGCGGCCAGGGCGGCTATGACAATTGATGTCTTCATCGTCGCTCCTCCGCTCATGATCGTTTCTCCTTCCCGGCTTCCTCTTCCGGCTTCTTTTTCTCCTCTTCGGCTTTCTTCCGGGCCTCGAGGTACCCGGCGCGGTCGAAGAAGATTTCTCCATCCACGAGCGTCATTTCGCAGACCGTGTAGGGATCGAAGGGATGACGGTTGAAGACGGCGATATCGGCATCCTTGCCGACCTCGAGCGAGCCCGTCCGGTCGGCGATACCCAGGATTATGGCCGGGTTGATGGTGATGGTCTTGAGCGCTTCGGCCTCGCTCAGGCCCCCGAAGCGGACGGTCTTGGCCGCCTCGTGGAAGAGGCGGCGCATGCGTTCGGCGTCGTCGCTGTTGAGGGCCGTGAGAACGCCCCTTTGGGCCATGAGGGCCGCGGAGTGGGGCATCGTGTTGTAGGCTTCCCACTTGTAGGCCCAGAAATCGGCGAAGGAGGAAACCGCCACACCGTACCGGACCAGCTCGTTGGTGATCCGGTAGCCCTCGAGGCCGTGCTCGAAACAGGCCAGCTTCAGGCCATATTCGTCGCAGAGACGCATGATGGAGAGCATCTCCTCGGACTGGTAGGCGTGGCAGCGCACCCAGTACTTGCCTTTCAGGATATCGGCCAGGACTTCGAGGCGGAGATCCTTGCGCGGGGGCAGCGGCGGAGGCTCTCCCTTTTTGAGGGCCTTGAGCCGGTTCTCATGCTGAGCCCACGTGTTCAGGTAGTCCTTGGTCTTCTCGAACTCCAGGCGGATAGCGGCCTCCACACCCATCCGCGTGCGGGGATACCGGGACGGGCCCATCCCGAGGGCGTTGCTTCGCTTGGGGTTTTCTCCCAGGGCCCACTTGATGGTCAGGGGAGCGCCCCGGAAAATCATCTCCTCGGCGCTTTTCCCCCAGCGCAGCTTGAGAACGATCCCGCGTCCGCCGATGGGATTGCCCGAGCCGTGCATGGTGTGGATCGTCGTCACGCCTCCCGCGAGCGCGTAGACGATGTAGATGTCCTCGGGATTGATGACATCGCGGATATCCACCTCGGGCGTCATCAGGTCGCCCATCTCGTTGACGCTACCCTCGATGGCGATGTGGGAGTGGGAATCGATGATCCCCGGCATCGCCCATCGGCCGGCGAGGTCGACGACCGCGGCGCCGGCCGGAGTCTGGATGTTTTTCCCGATGCCGGTGATCTTGCCGCCGCGGATGACGAGGTCTCCTCCCTTGACCGTTTCCCCGGTGACGGTGATGATATTCCCGTTCTTGAGATGCAGGTCCTTGCCCTCGGCGGCGCCGGGATACGGCCTTGCCAGGACGAGGACCGCCGCCAGGATGAGAAGTCTTTCAGGCTGTTTCATTGTCTTTCTCCTTACCCGGGGATCCGCTTGGCCGTGAACTCGGCGGAGCCCTCCGTGCCCTGGACGACCGAGCCCGTCATCCTGTCTCCTTCGACGAGGGCCGAGAAATAGAGGTCGATGCTCTGCCCGCCGACCTGGAGGGTGGTTTCGAAGTCGATCTGGTTCCCGGAGACCGTTCCGCCCGTGAAATCAAAGGCGCCGAAAGGAGTGCTCATCCTTCCGGAGAGGCCCGTGTCCTCCTGGACAAGGTCCATAGTGACCTTGAGTCCGGCGCCCTGAATATCGAACTCCCATTTTCCGCTGACGTTCACCGTGGGCTTGGCGGCCGCCTCCGCCTTCGCTTTCAAAACATCGAATTTCGTCCCGTCGGCGAACAGGTAATGGACCTTGGGCTCGACGGCCAGAAGGTCCCCTTCGACGAGAACGAGGTTGGCGATCTTCCCCTTCTCCACCGTCCCCAGGGCTCTGTCCAATCCCAGAAAACGGGAAGCGGTGATGGTCATGGCCTCGAGCGCTTGGGCGGAGGGCAGGCCGTTTTCTACGGCCTTGACAACCCCCTCCATGAAACTCTTGGGGTCGTCCGTCCCGACCGAACAGAAAGCGAACGGGATCCCGGCCTCGGCCAGCCGGGCCGGATTCTTGGGATAAAGCTCTTTCTCGGCCGCTTCCTTCTTTTCCTTACCAAACTGGGAGTGGAGGCTCGACGCCGGGACCTTGAAGTCCACGGGACAGAAGACCCGCGCTCCCGCCTTTTTCAGCTCCGGGAGGACGCGCCAGCTTTCGCTTCCCTGGTCGAGGATGAAGAAGTCGAGTTTGAGCTCAGGGGCGAGCTCCAGGGCGCGGCGGATATCGTGCTGGTTCCGGCAGAAGAAGACGGCGGGTTTCCCGGCAGCAGCGTAATCGGCCAGGAGATCGTGGCGGGCGACATAAGCCGGCCGGGCGAGGCCCCTCATGTCTTTCCGCCAACGGTCCCGTCTCATGATGAAATAGGACACGTCCGAAAATTCCTGGCGGAGGAACGAGACGACACCCATGAGCGAATTGGGATAGACCATGAAGTTGGCGGGAGAAAAACCGATCCCCAGGGCGTTGTCCTTGAGCAACAGCGACTGATTCTTGTCCGTGCCGCTCACCGAGAAGACCGCCGCCTGGCCGGTGAGGAGCCCGCGCATGGGCAGAGCCTGCACCGCGGCAAATCCATACTTGTGAAGCTTCTCGACCGCCGCCTTGCTCAGGTCGATGATATCGAAGGCCAAAAGACCCGGCGTGATCCCCTTGTCTTCATCCGTGTATTGTCCGGTGAGGATCTTCGTCTGGTCGAACTTCAACTCAGGGAGCTTGAGAAGGGACTGGTTGAGAATATCGATCAGACCGGGATAGACCGTGAGCGCGCTCCCGTCGATCGTCTCGGCATCGGCCGGGACCGCCGCACCGGGGCCGACGGCTTCGATGAGGCCGTCTCGGATGACGACCGTTCCCTTTTCGATGGCCGGACCGGACTGGGTGATGATCTTGCAGTCCTTGACCGCCCAGACGCGGTGGAGCGATTCCTCGGCCGGCGACTGGGGCGGACCGGCCAAAAGCAGGATCCAGACCGCCGCGGCCGGCCAGGTTTTCAGTGCCCGATTGCGCATATGACCTCCTCTTTCATGAATAGGATCATGACGGTGAGCCAAACATTTTACCTCTAGGGCTTAGATTTTTTAATACGAAAAGGCCATGATTTGGTTCCATAAGCGGCTATTCGCCTCTCTCTTTTAGGAAAAGCCCGTCGCAGGTCGGGGCGATGATGAGCCACGCAGAGAAAAGAGTCAACGCAAAAATGCAAAAATCACATTTTCGTAGTTTTTTCGCCGGCCCGTTACTTTTTCTCCGCATCCCACTCCGCCATGATCTGGGCGAAGCATTGCAGGCCGCTCGGGATGACCGCGCCGTACCCGCCGCCGGGCCGCGTCCAGGCGCCGGCCAAATAGAGGTTCCGGATCGGTGTGTTGTGAGGCAGCCGCCGCGGCTCGGAGTTTTCGACGGTCTGATCCCAGCCGTAGAGGGCTCCCCTGTAGTTGCCGGTGTATCGGACGTTGGTCAGGGGAGTCCCGACCTCCCTCACCTCGATGGCCCGGCTGAGGCCGGGGAGGAGCGTCTCCTCGACCTTCCTGATCAGGACGTCGGCCATCCGCTCCTTCTCCGCCCTATAGGCGTCCTTTTTGC
>JAFGRZ010000238.1 GCA_016934895.1 Candidatus Aminicenantota bacterium | reverse complement strand
CCTACCATCGATATATCGGCGATCATTGCTCAAAGAGCCCCCTCTCCTTCATCCTCCCCCACCAGAGACTGTGTCACAATTCAGCTTTAGCTTTGCCAATGGGAAATACACTTGTAATTAGGCTCGCAAATCGTATCTGGGCATTCCATTTTCCCCAGAATTTCTCATCGAATGGGGAATACAAAAATGAATTTTGCGCGTTTTGCAATTATGACACAGTCTCCCAGGGGGGAGGAAACAAACTCGAAATTGTCGGGGGCGCCGTCTTTTCGGACGTGAAGGCCGCCGGCGTTGCCTACACGAAGGGACGCTCCTGATGGACAGCTGTGTATTCTGTGAAATTATCGCCGGGACGAGGCCGGCGGAAAAAGTCTACGAGGATGACCTCTTCCTCGCTTTTCTCGACATCCGCCCGCGCTCGCCGGGGCACACGCTCGTCGTTCCTAAGAAACATGAACGCTGGGTCTGGGACGTCGAGCCTCAAGGCAAATACTGGCTCCTGGCCCGCCGTATCGCCCGAGCACAGAAAAAGGCCTTTCTTACCGAAGCCGTCTGGTGCACCGTCATCGGCGACGAAGTGCCTCATGCCCACATCTGGATCTATCCGCATCCTGCGACGAAAGGCGACCGGACAGACCTGGCCGGGAATGCGCAAAGGCTACGCCAAGCCTTGGTCTGAGTTATTCACGAATCCCCGCCCAGTCCCCAAGCACCTCTCTTTCTGTGCTTTGTCGGATTCATAAACGGCCATCCCGAGCCACCGCGGAAGCGAAGCCATCCGACGCTTTGTGCCGTCCCAGGCGCAGCGAGCGATCTCATCGTGCTGGGGTTGAGATCGCCATGTCGCTTTCCGCCACGCTCCGCTCGCGGCTTCAGCTTAACGAGAGGACTTCGTCGGAATGCTTCGATCGCTTTGCTCTCTCGCAATGACGCTATGACATGACTACCACTTCCGGAGTTTCCAGAAAAGAAGAAAAGCCGCCATGGAGAACGCGCCCATCCCAAGGATGATAAAGAAGGCGTTGTGAAGAGTGGACAGCGGGATCCGGACGTTCATCGAGAAGGCCGAAACGACGAACGTCGGCACCATGATGGCGATGGTGATGATGTTCAACGTTTTCATCAGGACGTTGATATTGTTGCTGACGATTGAGGCCCGGGCATCCATCAGGCTGGCCAGGATGTTGGAGTAGACTTCGGCCTGGCGGTAGCACTGGCTGTTCTCGATGACGATGTCCTCGAGGAGCTCCGTTTCCTCGGTGGTGAACCCGAACTTAGCGGTGTTGTGCCGGATCTTCTCGAGAAGGACGCTGTTCGAGTTGATGGCGTTCTGGTAATAAACCAGGCTCTTCTGCAGCGTGAAGAGGTTGATCAGGAAACGGTTCTCCATGGCCCGGTTGATCTTCTGCTCGACCTCCTCGCTCAGAAGGTTGATGATCTTGAGGTGTTCGAGAAAATGGAAAATCGAGCGGTAGATGAGCTTGAGCAGGACCTCGCGGGGCGAGCCCACTTTGAGGAACTGCTTGCCCTCGAAGAGGTTCGTGTCTTCTTTTGTAACGATGATCAGGACCTCGCCGAAAAAGAAAACACCCAGAGTGATGGATTTGAACAGGAGCTGGTCCTCTCCGGAATAGCTCTTCGGGCGCTTGCAGACGATGGCGATGTGGTTGGGCTCGATTTCCAGCCGGGCCAGCTCGTCAGGGTCCAAGGATGAATTCAGCGTATGCTCGTCCACTCCATACTGGCTGATGAGCAGGCGTTTTTCCTGGTCGTCGGGGCTGACGAAGACCATGATCTGGCTCTTCTCTCCGGCGGTCTCTTCAATCTTGTTGTTGATGATCTGGTATCGTCTCAGCATGGCCGACCTCCGTTCCGGGCTTGGAAGCTCTTTCCAAACCCTTATTCTTATCCAAGACGCCGCTCAAATCAAGATGAGGGGGATCTGACCGTCTAACGCTTTCCTGGTTTCCGGCCAGCGGAATCAAAGGACACGATCCGGAAAATCGGGACATGACCCATTTCTCCGGAAATGGGATCGTGTCCCGCAAATTTTCCGGTCATGCCCCCATTTCGCTCTTGTCGTTCGTCAAAAAGTGTTAGACGGTCAGGATCGGGGTGGGAGATTGATCCTTCAGCGGCAGCGGCAGGTTTCCGGATAGCCCGCCATCCGGCTGATCAGGTCATCGACGGGGAGATCATCCAGTTCGCCCATGTCCTTGAGCCGGCCGAAGACCAAATCCAGAAGCGAGCGATTTTGTCCAGGATCATAGGCTGAAAAGCTCCGGCTCAAATTTCTGACCGCCTCCGTATTGACCGGAAGCATAAGGGCCGGGGTTTTGCAGGAAAAATCCAGGGAGCCCAGGTTGATGATCTTCAATCGGCGGTTCGCTTTGGTCTTGAAGAGAATCAGGCGCCGCGGAAGGTAATAGACGATGCTCCACTGGGTATCATCCTGCTCGACGGACTTCAGGACTGTGAACGCATGGTCAGGGAGAGGCCGCTGGGCCGGCAGCCGATATTCTTCCAGAAGGGTCGCCGCCCGGACGAACCTCTTTCCGGATCCCGGACCGCCCGAGACCACCCGGTCGCCGCCGAATCCCCGGTGGAGCCTGAGATAACGCAGGGACTCCGCGTAGCCATTGTTGCTCAGGACCGGCACCGGCAGCTCATCACCCGCATAATAGGTCATCTTCCCTCCGGCGCACTCGATGACGGCCGTATTCCCCTTGCGGTCGGTGACGAGATAGTGGAGATATAGAAGGAGCCTGGAGATTCTTAGTCCCGGATCATTTTTCAGCATTTCCTTGACCGAGCGGTGATTGTCAAGGTGGTACTGGACCCACTGGAACTCGTTGAGGAGAAGGAGGCTGTCGGTCGGACGGCATCCCTCCCCAGCGTTCAATTCCTCGATGACCAATCCGGCTTCATTCATCCCGCCCAGCGGGAATTCCCGGCCGAACTGGTTGAAGGTTACGCTTCCGTATTTCGAGGTCCAGCGGAGCCGCGAGGGTGTCCCCAGGCTGAACGCTTCTTTGCTCACCCCCTTTTTGTTGACAAACACGAATCCGTCCCCGATCGCCCAGTCGAGGTTCTTGGCCAGGAGAACCGTGCCTCCGCCGCGCATGACGAAAGCGGTGCAGGACCAGGCCGGGAAACGGACGGCCGAAATCAACAGATAAAGACAAAGCCAGATGACCCGAAGGAACATCCTTTTATTGAAGAGATGAGGGGTTGAAAGAAACAACGGCACCGCCATCATCGACCATCCGTCTTCACAATAGCCCGTCGGGGAGGGAAATAATGAGCCGCGGGGAGGATATCGAGGAAGCAGAAAAAGCGATTTGATGCCTGAAAGAGCAGAACTCTTTTCGATTCAGGAGATTAGGCGCCCGACGAATCTTCGCTGGAGGCCGGCTCGGCGCCGGGTTCCGACTCTTCCTTCAGCTTGCCCTGGCGGCGAAGCCGTTTTTTCTCCTGCTTTCGCAGGCGGTTCAATTCCTTACTGCGCTTTGCGCTCTTATAAGCTCGTCTGCTTTTCGCCAAAAGTCCTCCTTCAATTTTTTTTCATCATAGCACAACTGGGAAAGGGGGGACAAGGCCGGTCGCAAAAAAGTCAGGCCTTGATCGCCCGCCAGTCGATTCGGGAGAGGTCATCGGTGCCGAGGCCCTTGGCGGCGCAGGCGGCCACATGGGTTGAGATCGAGCGGATGGATTCGAGGCCCTGGGCCTGCCTCTTCTCCTCGAGGATGTCGAGCCCGACCCGGTCCATGGCCACGGGATCCCGGCTGAAGAAGATCCGGTTGTCCGTGGCGATCTGGGCGCCGGCGACGCTGACGGTGGAGATCTTGGCCGCCTCGCCGATATGGAGGGTCATCTTGTCCCTCAGGCAGGGGATCGACAGGATATCG
This sequence comes from Candidatus Aminicenantota bacterium, assembly GCA_016934895.1. Lineage (GTDB taxonomy): Bacteria > Acidobacteriota > Aminicenantia > Aminicenantales > UBA8522 > UBA8522. The sequence goes on along the minus strand of JAFGRZ010000238.1, from coordinate 1,417 downwards.
GCGATCGCCCGGGTGCAGTAATCGATGTGAAAGCGGACCTTGTTCGTGGTGACGCCCAGGGCGATATTCTTGGCGGCCCAGGTGACGCCGCTGTCCTCGTTGTGCTTGAGGACGGCGATATTGACGAGCTTGGTGATGTCCTTGGTCACGATCTCGGCGAAAAAGGACTTATCGCCGTCTTCGATAGTCACATCGTTGAACTCATCGGCGATTTCCTCGGCGATCCGCTTGATCCCCTCACGGTCCTCATAATCCATGTACAGCCGCCGGATCTCCTTGTCGTACTTTTTCGCCTTTTCGTTTCCCTGGCGGATGAGCGTCCACAGCCAGGTCACCGAGTTGAAGATTTCGCGGTGCGTTCCCTCTTTGGTGAATCCGGAGGCGATGAGCTCGCGGTATTTCTCGATGGTGCCATCCTCATAGGAGACAAAGACGTCCTGGTCGTATCCCGGGACCCAGGGCACGATCGCTTCCGGTTCCGTCGACGCTCCCATTACCCGGACGCCTGTGGCACTTTTGTTGATGGCCAGGCCCGTCCTTTGGAACACCCGGTCGAAAATGTCCCAGATGATAATGTTGTTCTCCTTCACTCCGGCGCTTTTCAGGCCTTCGATGGTGGCGTTGATCGAGGCCAGGGAGGAGGAGATCCGGGGGGCGCCGATGCAATTGATCTTGATCCCGACGATGTCATCGGGAGAAAAGAGGGACGACCAGGCATCGCCGGACGACTTCTGGCCGGTCAGCTCCTTCATCCCCGCCGCGAAAACCCGGCCGACAACGTCCGGGACGTATTTTCCGTCGTTCAGGATGTCATCGGCGGCGACGGAGACAAGGCGGCTTTTCGCGGCCGGCTGGGCGGTCGGCCAAGGCCATCCGGCGCGGCCGAGCAGGACCGTCCCGCCGGCGATCGCGGCCGAATTCTTCAGGAATTCCCTTCGGGTCGTCTTCATGAAGCGATCTCCTTATCGGGCCAATTTCAGATTCGCAGTCATCAGGACATTGGGTTACCCGGGCATTATACCAATTTTTCAGACCTGGAATAAACAACCAGGCTTATTGTGCCCGCGATGAATGGAAGCCGGTGCTTCAGTTCCGTCCAAATTGACTTCGACGCGCCTCTCCTTTATGCTTTTGTTCATTAAGAAGGCACGGCTTAAACCATGGACTGTCAGAAGTGCGGGTTCGCCAATCCCCCCGGGCTGACTTACTGCGGAAAATGCGGAACGCGGCTGACGTCTGCTCCGGACTTCGCCACTTCTGCGACCAAAACCCTGGAAAGACCTCAGGCGTCTTTCGTTCGGGGTGGCGTCCTCGCCGGACGATTCGAAATCCTCGAGGAGATCGGCTCCGGAGGCATGGGCACGGTCTACCGGGTGATGGACCGCAAAATCGGCGAAGAGCTGGCCCTCAAACTCCT
>JAFGRZ010000237.1 GCA_016934895.1 Candidatus Aminicenantota bacterium | reverse complement strand
TCGCGGGGGCAGAGGGCGGCTCCCTGCCCCCTATCCATTTACCCCAGATCGCTTGATATAGAAAAGGGACCGCGTATAATAATAAGCAATGAGCGGATTCAACACCGAGATCAAGCGCCTGGGAGGCGTTTTCCATATCCAGACCCAGGACCTGGGGCCGAGCGCCCGGAGTGTGGAATCGCTCATTTATAAATCGGGCAAACTGCTCTCCTCGCGGAAGAGCGACTACACTCCCTTTTTGGGCAGCCCGCAGCTCCCCGACAAGATCCATCACCTTATGGAATCGCAGCATGCGGCCATTCTCAAGGATATAGCCGAGGGTCGGTTCGATCAATATCTGACGCCCGAAGAGAAAGAGTCCCTTCCCGAAAAGGGCTGATGGCCCCAGAAAAAAGGCTTTTCCTGATCGACGGCAACGCCCTTCTCTACCGGTCTTATTACGCCATCCAACGGCTCTCGACGTCCGGGGGATTCCCGACCAACGCCATCTACGGTTTCATCAGCACGCTCCGCAAGCTCATCGACCAGGAGAAACCCCACTACTTGGGGATCGTATTCGACACGGGGAAGCCGACCATCCGGCATCAGGTCTTCAAGGATTACAAGGCTCACCGCAAGCCCATGCCGGAAGATCTCATCCCCCAGGTCCCCGTCCTGAAGAAGGTCATCCAAGCGATGAACATACCGCTTTTCGAATACGAAAATTATGAGGCCGATGATGTCCTGGGGAGCTTGGCGCGGAAGTCGGGGAAAGGGCGGATTCCCTCTGTGATCGTCAGCACGGACAAGGATCTTCTTCAGCTCGTGGATGTCCGGACCGTGGTCTACAATCCGGCCAAAGACATCTATCTTGACGAAGCCAAGGTCAAGGAAATCTTCGGCGTCGCTCCCTCCCAGGTCGTCGATGTCCTGTCTCTCTGGGGAGATGCTTCGGATAACGTCCCGGGGGTGCCGGGCATCGGGGAAAAAACTTCGAAAACGCTGATCCATCAATTCGGGTCGCTGGAGAACCTGCTCAGCCGCCTGGAAGAGGTCAAAAATCCCCGCGTGCGCGAAAGCATCAGGCAAAACAGGGACAAACTCGAGCTCAGCCGCCAATTGGTGACCATCGAACAGGGCCTGGATATCCCTTTCCACTTGGAAGACTTCACGGTCTCTCCGCCGGACTCAGAAGCGCTGGAGACCTTTTTCCGTGAGCTCGAATTCACTTCGCTTCTCGCCGAGCTGGTCAAAAAACGCGCCCCGGCCGAAAAAAAATATTCCATCATCCTGGAGGAGCCGGCTCTCCCGGAGGTTATCGAGCGGATCCGCGAGGCGGGTTTTGTCTCTCTCGATACGGAGACGACCGCTCCCCAGCCCACGCGGGCCCGGCTGGTCGGAATGTCCTTCGCCGTAAAGACCGGAGAGGCGTTTTACCTCCCTCTCGGGCATGATTATATGGGCACGCCGGCCCAACTGCCCAAGAGCAAGGCGCTCGATCTCCTTCGCGGGGTTCTCGGCGATCCGGAAATCCGGAAGATCGGACAGAACATCAAGTACGACGCCATCGTCCTGCGGCGGGAGGGCGTTGAGTTGAGGGGCATCGACCAGGACACAATGGTCCTCTCCTACCTCTTGGAGCCGAACTGGGGCAAGCATAACCTGGAAAAGCTGGCCCTGGCCTATCTCCAGACTCAGGCGATCCCCTACGAAGACGTCGCCGGCAAGGGAAAGAACGCGCTCACCATGAACGCCGTCCCCGTGGAGAGGGTTGCGCCATACGCCTGCCAGGACGCCGATCTCGCCCTCGCCCTCAGCAAAACGCTCTGGCCGGCGGTCGTCGAGAGAGGTCTCGACCGGCTCTATCGCGAGATCGAACGACCGCTCATTGAAGTCTTGGCCGAGATGGAAATTTGGGGAGTGAAGGTCGACGATCGGGCGTTAGCGCAGCTTTCTACCGAACTCGAGGTCGAACTCCGGCGGCTTGAAGAAAAAATTTTCGAGCTGAGCGGCAGCCGGTTCAACATCAATTCGCCGCAGCAGCTCGGCGACGTCCTTTTTCACAAGATCCAGTTGCCGCCGTCCCGGAAGACCCGGGTCACCAAGCGATTTTCGACCTCGCTCGACGTGCTCCAGGAACTGGCCCCCCTCCATCCCCTCGCCCAGTACGCCCTGGAATACCGGCAGATGTCCAAGCTCAAGTCCACGTATGCCGACGCCCTGCCGCTGCTCATCAACCCGGAAACGGGACGGATCCACACCTCATACAATCAGACCGTCACCTCGACGGGCCGACTTTCGAGCTCCGAGCCCAACCTCCAGAACATCCCGATGCGCGGCCCCGTGGGACAGCGCTTCCGCCAGACCTTCATCCCCGAGGCCGGAGACCTACTCCTGGCCGCGGATTATTCCCAGATCGAATTGCGCGTTCTGGCCCATCTTTCCCGGGACACGGCGCTCCTGGAGACGTTCGCCGCCGACCGCGATGTCCACGAAGAGACGGCCCGCCGGGTCTTCGGCGAATCCCTTTTCCAGGCCCGGGAAGAGCTTCGGAGAAAAGCCAAGATCATCAACTTCAGCATCATTTACGGCACCTCGGCTTTTTCTCTGGCCAAGGAACTGGGGACGTCCCCGCGAGACGCCCAGGATTTCATCGACCGCTATTACATCCAGCATCCGAAGGTCGGAGAATTTCTGGAGGAGACGGTGCGGAAGGCCGGGGAGAAAGGGTTCACCGAAACCCTCTTCGGCCGGGTCCGCCAAGTCCCCGAGCTCAAACAGAAAGACCGGATGGTCCAGCAGGCCGGCCGCCGCATCGCCCTCAACGCGCCCATCCAGGGATCCGCCGCCGACCTGATGAAAAAGGCGATGATCGATATCTGGCGTGAGTTCAAAAAGCGGCGGCTCCGGACCAAGATCATCCTCCAGGTTCACGACGAACTGGTGTTCGAAGCGCCCGAAGAGGAGAGGCCGGCCGTTGAGGACATCGTCAAGGAGAAAATGGAAAACGTTTTCCCTCTGCGCGTCCCCCTGAAGGTCCACCTCGGCTGGGGCCGGAACTGGGCCGAAGCGAAATGAAAGGATCCTTCTGAACGCTTGAGATTTCTTATCGGCCGGGTTCAGAGGTCTTTTTGGAAGACACGGAAACGCTTATAGACTTTTCCGCCCATCCTCTCCATCTCCGCGCGCACCCGGACATTGGTCTCCATCTCGTGATGGCTGTCCATGTACTCCATGCCGGCTTCCTGGGCCGACTGGATCATGCGCGTTCCCATGAAGACATCCAGCCCTTGGCCTCTGTATTTTTCGCTGACCGCTCCAAGGAGGAGATCGAGCTGCTTGGTCTTCTTGGCCGCCCGGAGGATATGGATGAATCCGAACGGGAAGAGCCGTCCCCGGGCCTTCTGGATGCCCCCGGTCATGTCGGGAATCCCGACCACAAAGGCGACGGGCTCATCGCCCTTGGCCACGACCTTGATGAACCGCGGGTCCAGAATCGGCATATAGCGCTTGGCCAGGTCGTCCATCTCTTTTTCTTCGAGGGGAGCGAACCCATAGATATCGCTTCCGGTGTAGCATTCGTTCATCAGGCTCAGGATGGGCCGGATCCAGGATTTCAGCTCTTTGCGTTTGCGGAACTCGACAACCTTGAAAATCCCCTTTCTGGCCGTCCGCTCGAAGATCCTCTTGTAGAATTCCGGGAATTCTTTGGGCACGTCCAGCTTATAGACAAAATAATCGATGTCCTTGGTGTAGCCCTCGTTCTCCACGAGGCGCGGAAGCCATTCGTAGTTATAATAGGTGGCGATGGTCGCCCGGTGCTCGAATCCCTCGATCAGGAAGCCCTCCGGATCCTGGTCGGAAAAACCGTAGGGTCCGACGATCCGGGTCATCCCGAGTCCGCGGGCCCACTCTTCCACCCGGCCGAGCAGAGCGTGGACCACTTCCTGATCCTCCCAGGTCTCCAGAAAGCCGAAGCGCCCGAGGTTCTCCTTCCGGTATTCGTTGAAGCGGGTGTTGATGATGCCCATGATCCGGCCTACGGCCCGGCCATCCCGGAACGCCAGGAGAAGGATCGTCCGGCAGTAGCCGAACGCTTTGTTTTTCTTCGGGTCGAAATACTTCCATTCGTCCATATAGATGGGGTGCACCCAGTTCCGGTGGCCCCGGTGGATTTTCTCCGGAAGATAG
>JAFGRZ010000236.1 GCA_016934895.1 Candidatus Aminicenantota bacterium | reverse complement strand
GGCGCTCTGTGTCTTTTTTGTCCGTCATCGTTTTCTTCCAACCGGGATTTTCGCGTTCGCCATCTTTTTAATCCTGCTTTCATCAACCGAGAAGGACGATTTCAAAGGTCTCTCCTCCTCTCTCTGCCGTCCGAGACTGTGTGATGAGGTCATTGCGAGGGCGAGTTGCGACCTAAGCAATCTCATAATACATTGAAGCGAAAAGAGATGGCTTCGCTCCCAAAGGTCGCTGGCAGTGACGAATGGCCATTGCGACACAGTCTCTCCGGAAAGAGGATATATTTTACTCTTCATTCCTTGAACAATCCAGGCGTCAAACCATCAGATTGCACTTCCGATTCATTGTCATTTCAAAACGAACGGCCAATAGAATTTCACAAAAAGAAGGAACACAACCCACGAGACGGCGCTGATGAGAAGGGCCGGCCTGATGATCCCTCGGATGGAAAAATACCCCGAGCTGAAGGCGATGGCGTTCGGCGGTGTCCCGACCGGAAGGCAAAAGGCCAGCCCCGCCGGGATCGTGACGGCCAGGACGAGGACCTCCGGAGAGGCGCCGAGCGAGGATACGAATCCGAAGGAGAAGGGGACGAGGATGACGACGGCGGCGGCGTTGCTGATGAGCTCGGTGAGGGCCTTGCTCAGCGCGCTGAGCACGACGATGAGAAGGAAGATGGATACCGTCCCTCCGCCCAGGAGACTCCCGGCCAGCCAGTCGATGGCCTCGGTCTCGGCCAGCGCCTTGCCCAGGGCGATGGCCCCTCCGTACATGATGATGACGCCCCAGTTGACGTAATCCATCACGTCCAGCCACTTGGCGATGTTCAGGACGAAAACCATGACGGCGGCCGCCAGAGAAACCACCGCGAGGCCGAGACGATGCCCGCCCCAGATCCAGAAGAAAACGGTGACCACGAGAAGCAGCCCGATCTTGATCTCATTCCGGCTGACCGGGCCGATCCGCTGGAGCTCCTGGCTGAGGATTTTTCTCGCCGGCGTCATGTCCTGGATTTCAGGCTTGAACGATGACACCAGGACCCAATAGACGACGAACGTCAGCACCAGGGCGATCGGGACGGCGGCGACGGCCCAGGTGGTGAAGGTGATGGTCCGGCCGAAGGTGTCACGAAGAAGTTCGACGGCGAGCGGGGCCCTGGCCCCTCCCAGGAAAGTCCCGATCCCCCCCACGACCGTGCCCCAGGCCATGGCCAGAAAGAGGGCCGTGGCCAGCGGGCTTTTCTTCTTTTCCAGGTTCAGACTTTGGACGATCTCCATGACGATCGGGAAGAGCATGGCCGCCACGGCATGTTCGGGCATGAAAAGGGACAGGATCGAACCCGTCAGGAGCACGCCGAGAACGGCCCGCCGGGGGCTCCGGTCGAAGCGGACAAGGAATGTCAGCGCCAGCCGTTTGGAGAGCCCGGTATGGATCATTGCCCCGCCGAGAATGAAGACACCCAAAAGGAAAAAGACGGCGCTGTTGCCGAAGAAAGAAAAGACGAGGGCCGTGTCCAGGATCTCGAGCGCGGGGAGAAGGATGATGGCGACCAGGCTGGTCGCCGCGAGCGGTATCGGGGTGAAGATCCAGAGGGTGATGCAGATCGTGGCCACCCCGAGGCATTTCATCCCGGCGGCGCTCAATCCCGAAGGCGGAGGGAGAAGGATCAGCAGCAGACCGAGGACGGTCAGGAGAAGCATCAATCCCCGTCTGAGGATCTTCATATCGGGCTTGAAGGTCGCGTTTTCAGCCATCGTTGCGGCTCGTCCTATCCGGGGGACGAGAGGATCTTGTTTTTGAACGGCTTGGCTTATAACAGAGAAAAAAGTTGAAGTCAAACGCAGGGCTGGATTTCGGCCCCGTCTTGGATTTTCAGGGAGATTGTGGTAAAAGAAAAGGCCTGATCCCATCGCGGCGAGGAGCGAAGGATGAAGAAAGTCGTCAAGAGACAGCTCAAAGAAGACGAATTCGTCAGCACGATGAACAAAATCCTGCGCTTTTTCCAGACGCGGTTGAAACTCATCCTTGTCGGCGTCGCCGCCGTCGCCGCGGTTGCCCTTATCACCGTCGGGGTCCGCTTCATCCAGGCCCAGCAGGTCAAGAAGGAGAGCCGGCTGCTCAGCGAGCTTCTCGAAGTCCGCTCGACACTGGGCGCCAAGCCCGAGAACCTGGCCGAATTGGAGAAGCTTTCCGGAAACGGAAGATACTCCCGTCTGGGCTATGTTCTCCTGGCGACCCATTGGGTCGAAAACGGCGACCTGGAAAAGGCCAAGGATTGCCTGGGGAAGATCGAGTCGAGCCCCAAGGATTTCATCTACTTCCAGGCCCGGGACCTGCTCGCCCAGATCAACGTCCTGCAGAATAACTACGAACAGGCCGTGGCCATATACACCGAGGTCGAAGCGGCCAAGCCGTCCGCCTATCCTCTCGATGCCGTGCTCTTCCACAAGGCGGAAGCCCTCGAGGCCAAAGGCGACAAGCCCGAGGCCCTGGCCCTTTATAAGAGGATCCAGGAGAAGTACCCGCAGTCCTATTTCGGCTACGACGCGGCGGAGAAGGCGCGCAAGCTCGAAGCCGCCGGATAACGTTCCTTGTAAATTGGGCGAAAAGCGATATAATAACGCCTTCGAATTCATCCAGGAGGATTGATATGGCCTATAAAATCACGGAAGAATGCATCAACTGTGGAGCCTGTGAACCCGAGTGCCCGAACCAGGCGATCACCGCCGGCGACGAGATCTACATCATCGATCCGGAGAAGTGCACGGAGTGCGTGGGACACCATGATTCCTCCCAGTGCGCCGCGGTGTGCCCCGTCGACTGCTGTGTCCCCGATCCGGATCACAAGGAAACCCACGAAGAACTGATGGCCAAATTTCACAAACTGACGGGAGGCAACTGAGCCTCTGTCCGTCCGATCAATGGGAGGGAGCGAGACCTTCGCTTCTTCGACAGTCTGGGATTAATGGAAGAGGTGAGACCGGCAAGGCAGCCGGCTCGGTGGCCCTGGCTCAACCTCCTGCTCTTTTTTATCACTTGCATTTCCGCTTTTTACGTCGGTCTGACCTGGAGTGTCAGTTATATCTATTCCGACCAACTCCTCCAGGATTCCCGGTTCGCCCCCGGCCTCGAAGTCTTCACCGGTCCCCGGGTGATCAGCCTGGCGCTGGTTTACGCGGCCGTGCTGATCGCCATCCTTCTGGGCCACGAAATGGGACATTACCTTGCCTGCCGGCATTACCGGATCGAGGCCACCCTTCCGTACTTCATCCCGGCGCCCACGCTGATCGGCACGCTGGGAGCCTTCATCAGGATCAAAGCGCCCATCACCCGGAGAAAACAGCTTTTTGACATCGGGATCGCCGGGCCGTTGACCGGTTTTGTCCTATCCCTGCCGGCCGTCATCTATGGCCTTTCCCTTTCCAAGGTCGTGCCGCCCGTGCCGCGGGAAGACGTCTGGGTTTTCGGCGAACCTCTGCTTTTAAAATTGATCGGCGGCCTGATGTTCCGGAACATCCCGGCCGAAAGCGAGCTCCTGCTCCATCCGGTCGGATTCGCGGGCTGGGTGGGCATCCTGATCACCGCCTTCAACCTGTTCCCCGTGGGCCAGCTCGACGGCGGGCACATTTCCTATGCGCTGCTGGGAGAGAAGTCCAAACCATTGGCTCTTTTTCTGCTCGGCGTCTTCGTCGTCCTGGGGATATTCTTCTGGGTCGGCTGGATCGTATGGGTCCTGGTGATCCTGCTTCTGGGCTTCAAGCATCCTCAACTCAGAAGTGACCAGGAAAGTCTTTCACTGGGGCGGCGATGGCTGAGCGTGGCCATCATCATCATCTTCATCCTGTCC
>JAFGRZ010000235.1 GCA_016934895.1 Candidatus Aminicenantota bacterium | reverse complement strand
CGTTCCATCTTCTCATTCTTTTCGGGCTACGGCTTTGCTACTGGGTTCTGAGGACAGCCGGCTGGAGAATCGTCGTCAACGCCTATGGGCATCCCGTCCGTTTCATCCAACTTTTCCAGGCCAGGATCGCCGGACACGCGATCAGCTACCTGACGCCGTCCTCCTTTCTCGGCGGCGAGACGGTCAGAACCTTGATGATGAAAATCCCCGACCGGAAAAAGGCTCTGGCCTCGGTGATCGTCGACAAGACCATCGAGCTCCTAGCCATGCTTTCCTTCCTGGTCGCGGGGTTCGCTATCGGGATTTTCAGGCTGGCCTGGCCGCCGCGAACCATCATTCTTTCTTTTTCGGCCGTCATTGTCGCGGCGTCCCTGGTCGTTGTTTTCTATCTCCAGCAAAAAAAGGGCCTTCTCACCTGGATTTTCGACACCCTGGAAAGGATCAGGATCCGGTTCTCATTCATCGAGAAAAACAGGGCAAAGATAAAAGAGACGGACCGGCTGATCATGAGTTTCTATAAAGACCACAAGGTCCGCTTCCGGCGAGTCTTCATTCTCTACGTCTTCCTGGTCCTCTTCTGGGCCGGAGAGATTCACTTCACCATTCTCTTCTTGGGCGCCCATGGAGCGAGCGTTCTCGACAGCTTTCTGATCGTCACTCTCGGAATCCTGGTCTTCCTTCTCCCCACCGTCCCCGCCGCTCTGGGCACCTATGAATTGACGTATCTGGGGCTTTTTCTCGTCTTCGGCCTCGGAGCGGGTTTGGGAATGGCCGTGACTCTCCTCAGGAGGAGCCTGGCGCTCTTCTGGGCCGGAATCGGACTCTTGGCCATCCTGAAAAGTCAACTGGAGAAAACCGGAAAGGGCGGCTTATTCCTTTATCGGTCTCAAAAAAGCGACAATGATGTAAAGGTTGTTGATCAACGCGGCCGACAATAAAACATAGACGGCGATGTCCAGGCGGTTGGCGACCGCGAAAACGAGGATCAGCAGAAGCATAAGAGCCCGCAGCTCACTCATGCCTTCTTCCTGCCCTTCGCCCGAGTAGTTCAAGGTCATATAGTAGAGGCTGACCTCTAGGAAATAGAGCGAGACGGCGGCCAAGCCCAGGATGATGAGAGTCATGCTCTGATTCGTCCTGATCATTCCGGCGACGATCCCCCCGAACAGCAAGAATTCAAAGATCCGGTCAAGCAAGATATCCAGGTAGGCTCCGTATCGGGTGCCCGCATCCCTTGCCCGGGCCAGCATCCCGTCGGCACAATCGAGGATGGACGCCAGCTGGATGAGAATCCCACCCAGGATGAGGTTTTCATGTTTCCCCAGCGCGAAAAACACGGCGCCGGCCGACCCGACGATAAAGGAGGCCACCGTCACCTGGTTGGGCGAGACCCCCGTATGGAGGAGCGCCCTGACGAGGAGGGAAGCAACCGGCCTGTTCAGGTATTTATTGACCCTGATCGCGCGGGTCAGAAAAGTCGGCCGGCTCTTTTTCAGCGACTTCTGGTATTCGTATCTAGGGGAAGAGTTTTCTGTAGATGTCATCGTTGGCGGAATGATAGTCCTCGATCGTGTCGATCTCGATCCAGGCCTTTTCGGTCCATTGAATCCCAAATGAAAGAGCCCGGGAGATAAGCCGGTCGATCCCGATTTCAAAGAAGTGATGGCATTCTCCTCCGGCCTCCAGGTCATCAAAAACATCCCTCAAGCTTCGGATCGTCTCTTTCGACAGTTTGTTGATCCCGATGGCCTCTCCCAGGCATTCCCCATGCTCGAGATCTTTGCCGATCCTGACAAGGCGGCTTCCGTCGGCCATGACCTTGACCTCTTCCTCGTTGAGGGCGGCGCGGCGGTCGACTACGACGCAATTCTTTTGAGGGTTGCCGACGAGCTCCGCTAAAATGCCTTTGTCGAAAAAGACGTCGCCGTTGATCAGAATAAAGTCCGAATCCATAACCCTCAAAGCGCGATTGAGGGAATAGGCCGTGTTCGTGGACGAGTAATTTTCGTTCAACACAAAACGAAACCGTCGACCCCTTTTCCCGCTGACCAGGTCTTCAATCATCCGGCTCTTGAAGCCCGTGACCAGGATGATCTCTCCCGGGTCGATCCCGTCCAGATTGTCCAGGATGTGTTCGAGAATCGTCTTGTTGCCGATCGGCAGCAAACACTTTGGGCGGTTTTCTGTGAGAGGAGCCAGTCGTCTCCCCCGGCCCGCGCACAAGACAACCGCTTTGAGCTCAGCCACCGGCAACGACCTTGTTTCTTCCCGGCAAAGGGATTATCAGCGGATTATTAGCATAACCGTCATTAAATAGCAAAGGCATTTGAGAAGTGAAAGCCCTCGAGAAGAGGAGAAAGCCGTCACCAAGAAAATTTGGCTTTGGAGGCCGGCCATCCCCCCTTTTTCCCCGGTCGCCCGCCGGATGCGCCCGCAACATGATCCATCCTGAACCGCAGCCCTCGCCGGGAGGAGGATCATTCGGTTCCCATGGAGAGCATGTCCACTGCGAAGGAGGCCAGCCAGTGCTCTCCCTCGTAGCTCCCGCTCGCGATATGGGGAAGCGTCGCCTCTGCATGCCGGACGGCCGACTCCAGTAGGATATTCCGGACGCGGTCATCCTTAGGGAGAGAGCAGGCGATCCCGTTCATGCACCAGGCGCGGCTCAGGTTGAGCCCGTCCAGATGGACGATCTTCGGGTCGGTCCGGTCCGAAACCACGGCGGGCTGGAGAAGGGATTTTGGCTCTCCATCCGCGATCCCGGGGAGAAACCGGCGGAACCAAGCGGAGAATTCCGCCGGAGGGAGCACCCGGCGCATCAAGTCGGCTTCGATCAGGCAGGGTGAAAAAAAGTCATCGCCGTCCGGCTCCCAGGCCGCGGGGCAGTCCGAATCCTCCAAAAAATAGACGCGGCAGCGCTCGAGGAGCAATGCTTCGAGGTCCTTCTCACCGACCGTCCGGGCATAATCCAGCGCAAAGGCGATCCCGAAAGCCGTGTTGGGATGGACACCGCGGCGGATCGGGTAGGTCTGCTTCGGCAAGAAATCCAGGTAGAGAGCGACGACGGCGCCGGCCAGCGGCCGGAGGGTCTCCGACCACGCTTTGCCGTCCGGGTCATCCCAGCCGTACAACTCCTCGGCCAGCCTGAGCAGCCAGGCCCAGCCGTAGGTCCGTTCGAAGGACCTCCGGCCCGGCTGCTGAAGGTATTTGACCTCGACCTCGATATTTTCGGCGGAGAGGTTTTTCCCCAGTGAACTGCGGATCTCTTTGGCTTCGGGCAGGTCGGGGAACATTTTCAGCAGGCGGACGAGCATCCAGTGGCCGTGGACGGAGGAATGCCAGTCAAAACAACCGTAGAACGCCGGGTGGAGCGCGGCCGGATTTCGGACATCCGATTCGTCGTTGATGACGTGCTCCGGCTTGTTCGGGTATTCTTTTTTGACGCACTTGAGGGCGAGCCTGGCGAAGTGAGAGGCCGATTGCTCGTCGAGCCGCATCGCGGCCGGGCTTTGATCCTCCAACCGGACATCAGTCCGGAAGCCATCGTTTGCCGCCACGCCTGAAGAAAAGAGCGCAGCCATGATCGCCGCCGCAAGCATGATATTTCTCAGAGAGCTTCTCATTTTCCCTCCTGACCGCTTCTCCTTAAACCGTTACCTGTATAATCTATATCCGGGCCGCGCCCCGCCGTCAACCTCATGCCCCATTAAAACACAAATATGGAAGACTTGATAATAATATATGGTAGAATTTGAGCATAAAAAAGATGGCGATTGTACCGTCGGCCCTATTCGTTATCTTGGCATTCGCCGCGGCCGCCGGGCAGGAAAAAATCGCCGATCTGAAGCTCGGCCCTGCGCAGGAAATCGGCCGCGAGAAGATGCTCTTCGCCTCGATCGCCTCCGTCTGCGAGGACGACCGGCTCCATTTCTATGTGCTTGACCGGATGGAGTATGCCGTTCATAAATTCTCACCGGAGGGCCGACGGCTCGCGAAGTTCGGCCGAAAGGGACAGGGCCCCGGAGATTTTCAGTCGCCGGGCCAGATCGTCTTCACATCAGGGCGGGAACTGGCCGTCCTTGAGGACCTCTACTACGTCTCTTTTCTCAAAACGGACGGGACCTTCATTCGGCGGCTCGACCTCAACGGGCGTCTCGGGCTGGGTTATATCGGTCCGGACCGATACTACGGTTGGGTCTGGCGGCCTGAGGATCAGCAGCAGTTGATGGTGGACGCCGGCAACGAGATCCTGAGGACCTTTCATACTCTCGCCAAGGGCCTTTTTTCTGTCGACCTGCCCGACGAGACCGGCCGGCGGGTAATGTTCAACTACAGTCATGACGCCTATGTCCCCCGGTTTCTGTACGCCCACGGCGGACACGTCAGCGCCATTGGGATCAGCGACCGTTATGAGATCGAACTTCTCGATGAACGAGGTCAAACGGTCGCGACGCTCCGGCGGAACCTCAAGCCTCCCGGGTTGAGCGGCCGGGAAAGGGATTTCCTCAAACGGGAGCTCCGTGAATTCGCCGAGTCCAAGGGCTGGCCCGAACGCGTCGCCCGCGAGCTCGGCAAGAAGATCCCATCCCACAAAAACATGATCCGGGCGGTGCGTATTTCGCCGCGGCATGTGTTCGCCTTCCGGTTCCCGGCTGACATCTCGGCGGAAAGGGCCCCCTCCCCTGCCGATGTCTTCACCCCGAAAGGCGAATTCCTCGGGACAACGGAATTTCCGGACATCCCCCTGTTCATTTCCGCCGGGACGGCCTATTTCGTCAAAACCGATGCCGGCGGCGACCTTTACCTTCTGAGGAGAAGCTACTCTTTGGGTTTTTAGCCCTGACGGAGCATGTCGTGGGCGGCAAGAAATCTCCTCTCAAATGACATTGTGGCCCAGTCTCTGACGGGAAAAAGCCGGACAGAGGGTGGCTGGCAGAATCCGAGGGAGTGAAGTGGACGTCGATCTTTCCCTGTCCGTCCAGGGAGGGGAATTCTTTGACGGTCTGTGAATAGTCCGGTTAGTTATTGCCGAAAGAACAGCCACACCGAGACGACGAGACCGACGGCGATGACGAAGATGCGGATATAGTGCGGGTCCACGCGCTTGGCCGCCCGCGCTCCGGCATACCCCCCGATAATCGCCCCCGCCGCCATCAGCGGCGCCAGCCGCCAGACCACCAGGCCATTGATAGCGAAATAAACGAAGGCGATCACGTTGACCAGCGTGACCAGGATCGTCTTCAGCCCGTTCATCCGGTGGATGTCCCGGAGTCCCATGACGCTGAGCGAGCCGAGCATCAGGATCCCCATGCCCGCTCCGAAATAACCGCCGTAGGTCGCCACGAAGAGCTGGAAAAGAAAGCCCCAAACGCGTCCCAGCGTGCCGACCTTCTCTTCGGCGTTCCCGAGCCGAAGCCACCGGGTGAACGGGTCCCGGAAGGCAAAGAGAAGCGTCGCCAGGAGAACGAGGAACGGCACGATCGCGTCGAAGAGCTCCGGCGGTGTGCTGACCAGGGCCAGCGCCCCCAGAAACCCGCCGATCAGGCTAGGGATGAGGAGGGTCACCAGGAGATCGCGGTAGATCTTGGTGTCCCGGCTGTAGGCAACGGCACTGCTCAGCGTTCCGGGCCAGAGAGCGGCCGTGTTGGTGGCATTGGCCAGGATGGGCGGTTGTCCGAAAGCAACCAAAGCGGGGAACGAGATCAGGCTGCCTCCGCCGGCCACCGCGTTCAGCGCTCCTGCGGCGACGGCCGCCAGGAATAAACCGGTCATGCCGAGGATCATGTCCATGAATCACGATATGGCGGACTTAAAGGATTTCTTCTTTGCCTTTCTTCCTCAGATTCTCGATGACGTCCTTGACGCGCTGGTCGGCTTTCCTGCTGCAGACGAGGAGGGCGTCTTTTGTGTCGACGACGATCACGTCCTCGAGACCGACGACGGCCGTCAGCCGCCGCGGGCTGTACACCAGGCAGTTCCGCGAATCAATGAACTGGCTCTCCCCCCGGAGAGCGTTCCCGGCTTCGTCCCGAGGCCAGATATCGGCCAGCGACGCCCAGGAGCCGACATCGGACCAGCCGAAATCCCCTTTGACCATCAGGACGCCCCCGGCCTTTTCCATCAGGGCGTAATCGATGGACGTCGCGGGGATCTCGCGGAACACGGCCGCGACGCCGGCGCGGTCCTTTTTCTCCAGCGCTTCGAGAATTCCCCGCCAGTAGGGGAAAAATTCAGGCGCGAACTCCTCAAGTTTGCGGGCGAAAACATCCGCCCGCCAGATGAACATCCCCGAGTTCCAGGAATGGTTTCCCCGCGCCAGGAATTTTTTGGCATGGGCCAGTTTCGGTTTTTCCTTGAACCCGAGAACCGGGTAAAAAACCTCGCCCGCGATTTTCCGAGGCTTCCGGCCGGAATAATGGATATAGCCGAAGCCGGTGGAAGGATAGGCGGGCGGGATGCCGAAGGTCACGATGACATCCTTCTCGGCCGCCGCCCCGGCCGCCGCCCGCAACGTCTTGATGAACCGGGCGCGCCCGGTGATCAGGTGATCGGCGGGGAGCGCGAAAACAACAGCCCGGGGATCCCGGACATAAATATGGGCCGTGGCCAGGATGAGCGAGGCGGCCGTGTTCCGGCCCACCGGCTCGATCAAAACGTTCCCCTTCTTCAATCCGGGGACCAGCTTCCGGATCGCCGCCGCCTGGGATTTGTCTGAAATCGTATAGATCGCTTCGAATGCGAGGAGCGGCCGGAGCCTCGCCACCGTCTCTTCGATCATCGTCTTCCCGCCGGCGATCGGAAGGAATTGTTTGGGGCGGCTCTTCCGGCTGAGCGGCCAAAAGCGCGTGCCACTCCCGCCGGCCATGATCACGGCGCAGACGCGCGGCCGCCGGCTCATGCGTTCCCCAGCCCCTTGATGGCCCGCTCGAGAGTCTGGCCCACTTCCCGCTTGATCGCCTCGAGATCCTCCGGTGTCTCGGCTTCATAGCG
>JAFGRZ010000041.1 GCA_016934895.1 Candidatus Aminicenantota bacterium | reverse complement strand
CCGCAAAAGGACGACCTCGGCGTCATCATCCTCGCGGGCGAAGAGGCCGACGCCCCATTGGAGGCCCGCTCGCCGTTCCGTGAGTTCGCCGGCCTCTGCTTGAAAAACGGAGCCCGGCTGGCCGTGATCGCGGCCGCGGACAAACCCGCCGCCGCGATTTCCGACCTCCTGCCCGGTGCTTCCGGCCCCTATGTGCCCCTCGCAATCTCCGGCGCCAACGATCCTCTCGGCCTGCGCCGCGAGATCGGCCTGAAGATGCTCCTCAACGCCCATTCGACGGCGGTGATGACACGCCTTGGCCGGACGATCGGCAACACCATGACCAACGTCAGCCCGAGCAATCTCAAGCTCATCGGCCGGGCCACTTTCCTCATTCAGTCTCACGTCAACGACGTCCTCTCCCGGCCGGACTGGGTGAAGCGCTACGGCCGCCGCGATGCGATCACCTACGGGGAAGCCAATGTCGTCCTCTTCGAAGTCATCGGCTTCCTCAAAGACAAGCAAGAGACGGCCGGCCAGACGGCGGAGGTCGCCCTGTCCATCATCCGCATCCTCGAATCGCTCCGGCAGAACAGGGGACTGACGAACGCGGACGCTCTCCAGATCGTCCGCAGGATTGGGCTGGACCGCTATATATCCGCGCTCGGTCCCAGCCCGGAATGAAGGCGGTCTTGAAACGGCCCGGTCAGGGATGCGCGGGCGCGCTGTAGCAGGGAGTGACGCGCGGCCTTTTCTTCTTTTTCAACCGCGCCTGGGGGTAAACATACAGATCGCCGGCATAGTTCCGGAGAACCACCTGCTCGTCGCTGATGGACTGGAGATAGCTGGGCACGATCGGGATCTTCCCTCCCCCGCCGGGAGCGTCGATGACGTAATAGGGGACGGCCAAGCCCGAAGTCCAGCCCCGGAGCGCCTGCATGATCTCGATCCCTTTCTCGACGGAGGTCCGGAAATGGGCCGTGCCCTTGACGCAGTCCGCCTGGTAGATGTAGTAGGGCCGGACGCGCACGGTCAGGAGTTTTTGCATCAGCCGCTTCATGACCTCGGGATCATCGTTGACCCCCTTGAGGAGGACGGTCTGGTTCCCCAGGGGGATCCCCGCGTCGGCCAGCCGGTTCAAAGCCCGGGCGGATTCCTCCGTGATTTCGTCGGGATGGTTGAAATGGACGTTGATATAGAGCGGATGGTATTTCTTCAGCATGGCCGCGAGCTCCGGCGTGATGCGCTGCGGCAGGTAGCAGGGAGTCCGCGTGCCGACGCGCAGGATCTCGACGTGCGGGATGGCCCGCAGACGCTTGAGGATGGACTCCAGCCTGCGGTCGCTGAGGAGAAGGGGGTCGCCGCCCGAAATGATGACATCCCGGACCTCGGGATGGCGGGCGATGTAGTCGATGCCCTCGTCGATAAACCGCGGGTGGATCTGACCCGGATCACCGACCTTGCGCTTGCGCGTGCAGAACCGGCAGTAAGAGGCACAGAGGTGGGAGACCAGGAAAAGCACCCGGTCGGGATAGCGGTGGACGACACTCGGCACCGGCGAGTCTTCATCCTCGGCCAATGGATCCGCGGCGCCCTCATACTCGTCGAGCTCGGCCGGGTCGGGAACCACCTGGCGATACAGCGGCGCGCCCTTGGCCTTGATCAGTTCGGCAAAGTAGGGCGTGATCTGGACGCGGAAATGCCGGGCGATCCTCTTCGCTTCGGCGATATCGAGACCGAAGAAGCGGGCGATCTCTTCCGGAGATCTCAGACTGCGCTTCAGCTGCTCTTGCCAACTTTCTTCCATTCCTGGCGTCGACTCCTTCAGATGATGTGTTTGACGAAGGTGATCCGGTCATCCCCGGGTTTGTAGAAATCGGGGATGCGCGAAATCTCCTTGTATCCGAGGCCGGCATAGAACCGGCGCGTGGGTTCATATCGAGGCTGGGAAGAGGTTTCGGCGAGCACCATCCGTCCCCCCTCTTCGGCGACCTTTTTTTCAAGCCAACCCGCGAGCTCCCGGCCGTAACCCAAACCTTGTTGATCCGGCGCCACGGCGATCCAATAAAGGTCGTAGGTTCCGGCGGTCATGGGGGTGGGCCCGTAGGCCAGATAACCCGCTATCGAGCCCTGCCCGTTCTCGACGACCGCCAACCGATAGTCCCTCTGGTCCGGCCGGTCAAGGTAGATGTCGATGAGCTCCCGGGCCACGGCCACCTCGTCGGGAGTGAACATCTCGGTCGACCGGATGATCTCGAGAACGGTCTCCCTGTCCTCCGGCGTCATTGGCCGGACCATCTCCGTCCTTTCTTGCGAACGGCGTTTTCCAGGAGCTGCTGCCAGAAAATCGGGGTATCGATGCGAACGTCGTCCGAACTGAACCACGGCTCTTCCTTGCGGCGCAAGGCGTTCTCGATCATCAGGCCCCAAAATTGAGCGTATTCGATGCCCGCCGCGGTCAGCGCCCGGCAATAGCCGGCATCCAGGCTGGTGTCGGGATTGGGATTGACCTCCAGGATGGCCAGCCGTCCGTCCCCGCCCATCCGGAAATCGACCCGCGCGTAATCCCGGCAGCCCATCGCCTGGAAAGCGGCCAGGGCGTACTGGTGGAGCCGCTCGCGGAGCGGGTCATCGATCGGAGCGGGACAGACCGCGGGCGTCGTCGTATAGAGCACGTGGTCTTCAAACCACTTGGCTTCGTAGCTGCAAATATGGGGGGCCGATTCCGGCATCGCCGAGAAATCGATCTCGGATACCGGAAGGGCCTGAAGCCGGTCCGTTTCCAGGACGGCCACATTGAACTCCCGTCCCTGGATGAATTCCTCGACCAGGGCGGGCTCTTTGTAGACGTCGATGATCTTGGCCACTTTTTCCTGTAGTGAGGCCGGATCCCTCACCACCGAGTCCTGGAAAATACCGAGACTGGCGTCTTCCTGGTTGGGCTTGACGATGGCCGGAAAGGGTATGTCGATCTTCTGGTCGGCCGAGGTCACCAGGCGCCCCTTGGCCGTCGGCAGACCGAACGCGTTGAGGATGGCCTTCGCCTTGAACTTGTCCTGGCAGACGGTCAAGGCCTTGGACGGGCAACCGGTGAAAGTGATGCCGAGAGCTTCGAACATGCCGGCGACGTTGGCCTCGAGCTGGGGCCGGCCGCGAAATTCCTCACACAGGTTGATGACGACATCGACCTTGAGCTCTTTGATGCGTCGCACCAGGCTCATCAGACTTTCCCGCAACGGCAGGAGAGCGGCGTTGTATCCGTCATCGTTGATGGCCGCAAAGATGGATTCGGCCACTTCGCCGACGGTGGCTTCAGAAAGCCCGTCGCTCGAGGTGTGAAGGGCAGGATTGAAATGACTGTAGGCGATCCCGACCAAAACGTTTTCTTTTTCCATAGTTCTTGATTCCATACCGTGCGGCCGCTTCATCGACGACGCGATGAATCAGCGCCGAATAAGAATAGCCGGCCGTTCGGGCGGCCTTGGGAAGGCAGGAGTTTTCTTCCGGGTTGGGCAGAACTCCCGGCAAAGGATTGATCTCCAGGACGTTCGGCTCGCCGCGCTCGTCCAGCCGGAGATCGATCCGGCACCAATCCCGGATGCGGAGGATGGCGATCGTCTTTCTGACGACGCTCTCGATCCGGTTCTTGAGGTCGACGTCGAGCCGGGCGGGACAGCGGAAAATTTCCAGGGGTTTGTCCGGCTGGTCCCAAATCCACTTGGCTTCATAAGAATAAACCGGATTCGCGCCGGGCGGAAGCTCGGAAAGATCGATCTCGACGATCGGCAGAACCTCGATGTTGGGCGGATTGCCGAGCGCTCCGACGGTGAACTCGCGCCCGGTCAGGAACGGCTCGATGATGACCGGCTGCCGGTACAAAGACTGGATCTCCCGCACCCGCGCCTTGAGTTCCCGCCGGTCCCTGACTACCGAATTGTCCTTGATTCCCTTGCTCGAGCCCTCATGGAGGGGCTTGACGATGGCCGGGAGCTTGACCCGGAGGCTGATCCCCGCTTCGTTCTCCACGACCCAAAAGGCGGGCGTGGGAATCCTGTGATAGGCCAGGATCTCCTTCGCCCGCGACTTGTCCAGACAGATGCCCAGGGTCAGCGGGTCCGAGCCCGTGTAGGGGATCCCCAGCATTTCGCAGATCGACGGGATATGGGATTCGCGGTTGGGACCGACGAGTCCCTCGGCAATGTTGAAGACGAGGTCGGGCCGGAGCTTTTTGAGGCGAAGATAAGCCTCCTCATCGGCCTCGATCGGGAAAACGTCATGCCTTTCGCCGAGCGCTTCGCCGATCGCCGCCAGAGTCTCGTCTGAGTCGCATTCGGCGAGAAAATCAGGCGGAGGGTCTTCCCCTCCGCGAACCTCTTCGCATCGTCTCGCCTGAACGGACGAAGCGATACCATTCTTGGAGCTGTACAGAAATGCGATTTTCATGGAAAGGATGGGGCTTTATTTCAAGCGGTTGGATTTTTCAGTCGAGTCGGTCATTTGAAGCCTTGACTCTTATTCCCTTTTCTATTCTCTCTTCAAAATTATTTTTCGTTTCATTATTTAATATAGGTCAATTTTTCCAATTGTCAACACTCCGCCCCTTTTTTTTGAGTGTCCTGGAAAGGGGACTCAACAGATTGTGGCGTTTGAGGAGCCAAACTCTTAAGCAATTTTTGTGCCAGGACAATCGGGCGGCGGTCGGATTCGCTGTTTTCGGCGCAGAGCCCCACCGCCGGTTACAAAGACCGAACGATTTTCTCTAAGCGATTGTTATTTCATAGATTAGAAGCTTCGCGGCGAAGAATGCGAACAACGGAGAAAAGATCCATTCCCCGCGCGGCGGCGGTCGCGGAAGACCGAGGGAGAGAGAGGATTGAATCATCCGTCATTGTTTTCATTTCCCGCTCCGCATATTTTTCCATCCCCAAAAAAAATTTAAAAAATTTTTTTATGATCTTCGGACGGCGCGTCCATGCCGTCTTCTTGACGGCCGGAAAAATTTCAATCGGCCGGCGGATAAACGGGCTTCGGCGGCGACAAGCGCGGCGGCGCGCGTGCGGGGCGCTTCCTTCGCCGGGCTTTTCTGTTATAATGAAGGACCGGTCCGATGAAGCAAAGCGTTGGAATG
>JAFGRZ010000234.1 GCA_016934895.1 Candidatus Aminicenantota bacterium | reverse complement strand
TGGGCCGTTTCGTAGACCTCGCCGGCGAAGATGATCAATCCGCCAATCCCCTGGTTTCTGATCAGGTCGACGAGCTCCCCGACATAGGGGCTGTCCCGGTTCACGAAATGGGTATCGTAGCGCCAGGCGATCATCTGCCCGACCTTTTCTTCAAGGGTCATGCCGGAGAGGGTTTTTTTCACCCACCTGTCTTCAGCCGGGCCGGCCGGACCGAGCCTGAGACCGGGGACCGTCCGGGCGCAGCTCAGGCCGAGCACAAGAACAAGCCAGAGGAGAATGAGGATGAAGGACGATTTCGGCCGGCCGGCGCGGGCGGTCTTTTCCTTGTAATTACTCTTCAAAAGTGACAATCGAAAATATCTCCACGTCCGGGTGAGCCTTCTTGATATTTTCAATGCCTTTAAGAAAGGCCAGATCGACGAGGGCGGCGAATCCGACCACCTTGCCGCCGAGTTTCTGGACGAGTTCGATAGCGCTCACCGATGACGAACCGGTGGCGATCAGATCGTCGATGATGAGGACACGCTCGCCGTGCTCGACGCTGTCGGCGTGCATCTCGAAGTGCTCAACAGCATATTCATTAGGGGCCCGGACCGAGACGACCTTGCGGGGAAGTTTCCCCTTTTTGCGGATGACGGTCATTCCCAGACCGAGCCGGTGGGCGACCGGCCCTCCGAAAAGGAAGCCTCTCGACTCGATCGCGGCGATGAGCTGGGGATCCTTGGTTTTCGCCCAATCCGTCATCAGGTCGATGACCCGCTTGTAACAGGATGCGTCCTCGACGACGGGAGTGATGTCCTTGAACCCGATGCCCGGCTTGGGGAAGTCCTTGACTTCGCATATCTTGCTTTTTATCTCGTCGGTCATGGTCCGGCCTTTCTCCTGGAAACCGCTCTCATTTAAGGACAAACAATATCACTTGTCAATCTTGACTTTGCGCGTTTCGCGGATATATCTTTGCCTGAGAAGCAATGCTGACTTCCCCCGCTTCAACGGAGAGGCCAAATGTTGACAGAACGGCTCTTCAAGCTGGAAAAGCACAAGACCACGATCCGGACCGAGATCCTGGGGGGCGCCACGACCTTCATCACCATGGCCTACATCATCGTGGTCAATCCCGCCATCCTGAGTTTCGCCGGTATCCCCCATGGTCCCAGCACGGTGGCGACGATCCTGGCGGCGGCCTTCGGCTCTCTCCTGATGGGCTTCCTGGCCAACCGGCCCATCGCCGTCGCGCCCTACATGGGAGAAAACGCGTTCATCGCCTTCGGGCTGGCGACGATGGGCATCGGCTGGCAGCTCCGGCTGGGGGCGGTCTTTATCAGCGGTCTCGCTTTCGCCGTGATCACGCTGCTGCGGGTCCGCTCCTGGTTGGCCAATTCCATCTCCCAGAGCCTCAAACACAGCTTCGCCGTCGGGATCGGTCTGTTCCTGTCCTTTATCGGGCTCTATGAGACCGGGATCGTCACGAGTTCCGTGGCCGGCATGGAGCCGCAATCGCTGCTTCGCGGCGGAGCCGATCTTCTGTCCGCGCCCGATGTCCCTGTGAAGATCGGAGACCTGCGCTCGCCCGAGGTTCTTTTGGCGCTTTTCGGTTTCTTGATCATCAGCATGCTTCTCTATCACCGGGTCCGGGGGGGCATCCTTCTGGGAGTTGCGGTGACGGCCATTATTGGATATGTGGCCGGAGCCGGAGAGGCCCCCCGCGCGATCGCGGCGCTTCCCTTCAGCGGCGAATTCAGCCTGGGAGCGATCGCTTTCCAGCTTGATATCGCCGGCATGCTCAAGTTGAGCATGCTTCCCATCCTCCTGACGCTGTTTCTCATGGGTTTTCTGGACACACTCGGCACCCTGGTCGGAGTGGGCGCCGCGGGCAACATGCTCGACGAAAAAGGGAACTTCCCCGAGATCGAGAAGCCGATGATGGTCGATGCGGTGACCTGCATGTTCAGCGCTGTGGTCGGGACATCGACGAGCGGCGCCTACATCGAGTCGGCCACCGGAATACGGGAAGGGGCCCGGACCGGGCTGGCGGCGGTGACGACGGCCGTTCTTTTTCTGGCCTCGCTTTTTTTCATTCCGCTCATCCAGCCCCTGCAGCATCTGCGCTACGCCTACGGTCCGGCGCTCATCGCCGTCGGGGTGCTGATGGTGGGCTCCATCAAGAAGATTGATTTCGACGATCTGACGGAGTTGGTGCCCTCTTTCGCTACCATCGTCATGATGGTGTTCACCTACAACATCGCCAACGGGCTGACCGCCGGGCTCGTCCTCTACCCTGTATTTAAGGTCGTGGCGGGACGCTGGAGGGAGCTGAACGCCGGGTCGGTCGTCCTCGGGCTTCTCTGCCTTGTCTATTACGTCTTCGGCCTCCCCCACTGAACCTTAATATGCGATTCTGGGTACAGGAAGCCGCCCATAGCCCCCGCACCCCGGGGAACCAGTCCCGTCGGTTCCCCCCGTCGCAAGCGTCGGGTCCCCCTTCCGCTACGGGGGCTTTAGGCCGGCTTCCTGCACCCAATCGCATCGTAGACGTTGAAAAGTCACTCCTTCCAAAGCGTATATCTCCTGAATTTCAGTGGTATAATCGTCACGGGACGAGAAAACGTCATGCGGCGTATTGACTGGAGGCTCTGTTTCATCGCCGATTCGGAAGCGGCGGGAGGCCGGGAGATCCTTCCGCTCATCGTGGATGCGGTTGAGGGTGGGGCCACGCTCGTCCAGCTCCGGGGGAAGAAATGGACGAGCCGGAAATTCCTGGAGTTGGGTGTTCAAGCCGTCCGATTCCTGCGCGCGGAGAAAATCCCGCTGATCATCAATGACCGCCTGGATATCGCGCTCGCCTGTGAGGCGGACGGCGTCCATCTGGGACAGGACGATCTGCCCATCCACTACGCCCGAAAGCTCCTCGGGAAAAACCGGATGATCGGCATTTCCACATCCACGCTTGAAGAAGCCGAAGAGGCGGAGAAGGCCGGGGCCGACTATGTCGGAGCCGGTCCTGTCTTTGGCACATTA
Source organism: Candidatus Aminicenantota bacterium (assembly GCA_016934895.1). Classification (GTDB taxonomy): domain Bacteria; phylum Acidobacteriota; class Aminicenantia; order Aminicenantales; family UBA8522; genus UBA8522. The sequence continues at coordinate 3,559 of JAFGRZ010000234.1, read as the reverse complement.
TCAAAAAGAGACATCGGCCCTCTCCTCGGCTTGGAGGGACTGCGGGCGATCCGTGAGAAAGTGAAGATTCCCATTTTGGCCATCGGCGGATTAACCGCCGGCAATGTCGGCGAGGTCATCAGCGCTGGCGCCGACGGCGTGGCTGTTATTTCCGCCATTGCCGCCGCCGCGAATCCAAAAAAGGCGGCCGCAGAGATCATCGAATCGATCAAAAAACATACAGGCCGAGGCCGAGGAGATTGACAGTTTTTTCCGGCTTCTTCTCTTAATCAATCCGGCTCTCTCCTTTTTGCAGTGTCAGTTCTGAAGATAAGAGACGTTCCGATATTTAGGAAATTTTGTATACCCTTTTGCTGTACTCATAATGAGTACAATTGAGAATCAAATTGGTACAGTTTTATTCCTAAGGTGCTGGCAACTTCGGAGAGGTAAGAGAGGTAATCGACAAAGGGAAGGACGGCCTAAGGCTATGTCGCAGAGATGGCTATTTCCCGCGTACCGTCCTCGCCCTTTCTGATTTTGACACGTATCGCCGCGAGGTCAAAGGGAACGCGTTCCCCCCATTCCACGATGACCACTCCCCTGTCGATGTAATCTTCCCAGCCCAGGTCCAGGATGTCGCCGGCCTTCTCCAGCCGGTAGAGGTCGAAGTGGTAGATCGGGAAGCGGCCCTCATAGATGTTCAAAATGGTGAAGGACGGGCTGCAGACGAGACGGCGCTCTTTCATGCCGAGCCCGGCGGCGAGCCCCTTGGCGAAGATCGTCTTTCCGGCGCCGAGCTCCCCGCTGAGAAGGACCACTTCTTTTCCCTTGAACCGGCGGGCCATATTTCTCGCCAAGCGAAAGGTTCCCTCCTCCGAGCGGGTGATCACCTTTCGGAGAGACCTCTCTTTTTTCACCCTCATCATTTTGGATAACATTCCTGAAATTTATTTATGGCCCGGGCTAGGCTTCGACTTCGCTCTCCATCGTTTTGACCGCCCGGGGCAGGAAGCGGATGAGATCTCCGGCCACAAGCGCCCGCTCCCCGATTTTCTCGGCGGCCAGGTCGCCGCTCAACCCATGGAGATAGACCGCCGCCAGCGCCGCCCGCAGCGCATCCTTCTCCTGCATCATCAAGCTTCCGATCATGCCGCTGAGGACGTCTCCCGATCCCCCCGTGGCCATCCCCGGATTTCCCGTCGGATTGATGAACGTCCGGCCGTCCGGCGCGCAGGTCAATGTTCTGTACCCTTTGAGGACAAGATACACTCCATGCTTCCGGGCGAACGCCGGCGCCAATTCGAGCTTGCGCTTGATGACCTCGCGGAGGGGAAGATCGACGAGCCGGGCGAACTCTCCCGGATGCGGAGTCAGGATCGCGGGCCGGGGCAGCTTTTTCAAAAGATCCGGTCTCTTGGCCAGAATATTCAGGCCGTCGGCGTCGATGACCACGGGGAGCTTGAGATCCGGAACGAGCTTCGTCATGAAATCGGCCGTCGAATCATGAGTCGAAATCCCGGGCCCGATCAGGACGGCATCCTTTCCCTTGAGCAGCGTCCGCGCCCGGGCGATGGCTGAGGCGGCGATGGCTCCTTCTTCGCTGTCCGCGAGCCCTTCGGTCATGAGCTCCGCCATTCCTTTGGCGATCGCAGGCAGACAGCTTCGGGGCGTCCCGACCGTGACCAGCCCGGCGCCCGTTTTCAAAGCCGCTTGGCCCGCCATGACGGCGGCGCCTGTTTTCCCAAGGGAACCCGCGATGATGAAAAGGTGGCCGTACGTCCCCTTATGGGAGTCTTTTTTCCGCTTCCGAAAGCCCATCATCAAATCCTCTTTTTCGACCATCTCCAGTTTCAATTCTGAGGAATCGAAAAGCGCCGGCGGAATGCCGATATCCGCGATCATGAGCTCCCCGATCCACTCCTCGGCCGGCGGGAGGACATGGGGGATCTTGGGCGCCGCCATGGTGACGGTGACGTCGGCCTTCACGGCCGGCCCGATGATTTCGAAGGTGTCGGACGACAATCCCGACGGGATATCGACGGCGACCTTGAAAGCCGCCGACGCGTTGATGTCCTCGATCGCCCGGGCGTAAAGGCCGCCGGCCGGCTTGGTCAAGCCGGTCCCAAATATGGCGTCGACGATGACAGAGGCCTCTTTCAGCGATCGCTTTTGAGCGCTCCAATCGGCTTCCGACTTGATCTCCCGCACGTCGACGCCGATTTTCTCGGCGATCCCCAGGTTCAAGGCGGCATCCCCCCGGAGGTCAGCTTTGCGCGCCAGAAGAAGGACCCGGGGGTTCATTCCGTTGTTCAGGAGATGGCGGGCGATGACCAGGCCGTCGCCGCCGTTGTTTCCCCTCCCCGCGAGGATCACGATCTTGTCCTCATCGACATAGGGGAGGATGACCGTTTGGAGAAAGCGGAAAATTTGCTGGCCGGCGTTTTCCATCAGCACCGGGCCGGGGATGCCGATCCCCTCGATCGCCTGGCGGTCGATCTCTTTCATTTGGGCTGAGGTCAGAATTTTCATAGTGGCTCCATTTGTTTCTGATTTTACCACAGAAATTGGGGACGGTCCTATTTTTTCCGCCAGTTCTGCGCTCTCTACCAGCTCTACCAGATTGGAGAGGAGTATTGAAAAAATAGGACCGTCCCCATTTTCCTCTTCGTTCCTCGCAATGACATTTTTTCTCGCAGTGGGAAATTCGCGGGCCCTCGAGCCCATCCTCCGAGCTGCGTTGCTTTCGACGGGCATTTATGATAATTTTTCTAAGTTCAAAATCAACCTTTTGCGGAGGTCCTCATGAGCATCAAAGTCGGAATCAACGGGTTCGGGCGGATCGGCCGGAATCTCTTCCGGGCGTCCCTTCAGGATCCCGATCTGGAATTCGTCGCCGTGAACGACATCACCGACGCCAGGACGCTGGCCCACCTTCTCGAATACGACTCCATCCTCGGTCCCTTCCGGACCGACGTCAAGTCCACGGCGGACGCGATCATCGTCGAGGGCAAGGAAATCAAGGTCTTCGCCGAAAGGGATCCCGCCAATATCCCCTGGGATCAAATGGGCGTCGCGGTCGTTGTCGAGTCGACCGGCCTGTTCAAGAAAAAAGAGGATGCCCTCAAGCACATGCGCGGGAACGTCAAGAAGGTCATCTTCTCCGCCCCCGCCACGGATCCCGACACGACCATCGTCTTGGGGGTCAACGAAAAAACCTATGATCCGGCCAATCACCATGTCCTTTCCAACGCCTCCTGCACGACCAACTGCCTGGCTCCAGTCGCCAAGGTTCTTCATAGTGCCTTCGGCATCGACAAGGCGTTCATGACGACCATCCATTCCTACACCAACGACCAGCGCATCCTGGACCAGCCCCATAAGGACCTGCGGCGCGCCCGCGCGGCGGCCGTCTCCCAGATCCCGACGACGACCGGCGCGGCCAAGGCGGTCGGACTGGTCCTCCCCGAGCTCAAAGGAAAGATCGACGGGATCTCCATCCGCGTTCCCACTCCCAATGTATCGGTGGTCGACCTGGTCGCCCTGCTCAAGACCAAAACGACCGACAAAGAGGTCAACG
>JAFGRZ010000233.1 GCA_016934895.1 Candidatus Aminicenantota bacterium | reverse complement strand
CCCTGGCGAAAAGCCCGGGAGGACGCGACCTCGTCGTCCTCGAGGTCGGACCCGAAACCGGCAAGTCCATGAAGACCCTTCCCGCCGTCTTCGTCGCCGCAGACATGGAGGGGATGGTCCCGATCTCCGGTGAAGCCGCCCTTTATTTGGCCAAGCTTGTCCTCGAAAAACCCGAACTTCGAACCGACCGGACGTGGTATATCCTTCCCTGCGGAAATCCCGACGCGGCCGCCCGTTTTTTCGACAAGCCTCTCCGGCGATGTCCACGAAACGCCGCTCCCGTCAATGACGACAGGGACGACAAAACGGACGAGGACGGCACCGACGACCTCGACGGGGACGGATTCATCACCAGGATGAGGGTCAAGGACCCGGCCGGCGAGTGGATTCCGGTGCCGGGCGAGCCGCGTTTGATGAAAAAGGCCGACTGGTCGAAAGGCGAAAAAGGCATTTACAGGCTCTATCCGGAAGGCCTGGACAACGACGGCGACGGCGAGATCAACGAGGACGGGCCGGGCGGGGTCAATATCGGCATCACCTTTCCCCACCTTTTCAAGTATTTCACGCCCGCCGGAGGCCTCTGGCCCGGGAGCGAAGAGGAGACTTTCGCCCTTCTCAAGTTTTTTGACGAGCACCGCGAGGTGGGATTGACCTTCGTTTTCGACGAGACGAACTTCTGCCTGTCCCCGCCCCGGAGCGGGCGGAAGGGCGAGGCGGACCTCAACCAGATCAAGATCCCGGAGAATATCGCCGGTTTCATCAACGCCGATCCGGACAAAACCTACACGATGGACGAGATCATGGAGATGGTCAAACCCCTGGCTCCTCCCGGCATCGAGCTCTCCGAGGCGATGATCGCCAGTTTTCTGGGTTTGGGCGCGGTCGTGAACCCCCTCGAGGACGATCTCAAGTTCTACAAGGAGCTGTCCGAGAAATACAAGGAATTTCTCAAAACGAAAACGCTCGATGCCGAGCGCCTTGATCCGGCCCAGGACAAGGACGGCTCCTTTGAATTATGGTCCTACTACCACCTCGGGCTGCCGTCATTCTCCCTGGATTTCTGGACCCTCCCCAAACTCAAGGAAGAAAAACCGGCGGACGAGATCACGCCCGAGAAGCTGGAGAAGATGACCAACGAGGAATTCATCGCCTTGGGAGAGGAAAAGGTCGACGCCTTTCTCAAGTCCGCCGGCGCTCCCGGTCAGTTCAAAGCCAAGCAGATCTTCGAAGCGCTCAAGGGCGGGATGATGGACACCCGGAAGATGGCTGAAATGATGAGACAAATGCCCAATCCGCCGGCCGAAGGAGGGGCCGACCCCAAGGAGAAAGCCCTTCTCGCCTGGAGCGATAAGGAACTCGAGGGCAAGGGCTTCGTCGAGTGGAAGACATTCCGCCATCCGACGCTCGGCGAGGTGGAGATCGGCGGCGCCGTGCCCTTCACCGACAATTCCCCTCCGCCCCTCATGATCGAAGGGCTTCTCAAAGGACAGGTCCCCTGGGTGTTCGAGATCTCCAAGAAGATGGCCCGGATCAGGATCGCTGAAACCAGGATCAAGGACCTCGGAGCGGGCGTGTACGAGATCAAGGCCTGGGTGGAAAATACGGGCATGCTCCCCTATCCGACGGCCATGGGGAAGAGAAACCAGAGAATCCTTCCGGTCATCGTTTCGCTTCAAGACGACGGATTCCGGATCATCGAAGGAAAAGCGAGGAGCGCCGTCGCCTCCATCCCCGGGCTTTCGGCCAAAGAAGTGACCTGGATCGTTCAGGCCGAAAAAGCCGTCAAAATCGAACTGAAAGCCGAGACTCGGTGCGCCGGGAGCGATGCCCGGACGATCGTATTGGGAGGTGGGAAATGAAAAAAGTCGCGGGAGTCGCCCTTTTGACGTTGCTTTCCGCCTGGACCCTCGTCGCCGCCGGAGATGAAATCACCGTCCCCCTGCGCTTCGACCGCTATTACCTTCCGGTAGAAATCAACGACGCGCTCAAAGCGCTCCACAAAGCATACCCTGAACTCACCGTCCTCGAGGAAGTCGGCCGGAGCGACGAAGGGAGATCCCTCTACGCTATGACCGTCAACAACCCCAAGACGGGCGCTCCTCTGGAAAAGCCGGGGATCTACGTGGACGGCAACATCCACGGCAACGAAATCCAGGGCGGGGACATTTCCCTCTACCTCCTCGATTATCTCCTGGGCGGATATGGGCATAACAAAGAGATCACGGAACTCGTGGACAGGATCTGTTTTTATGTCGTCCCCGTCGTCAACGTGGACGGACGGTATCACTTCATGACGGACCCCAATACAGCCAGCTCGAACCGCAGCTTGCGAATCCCGACCGACGACGACCGGGACGGGCTGGTGGATGAGGACTTCCCCGACGACATCGACGGTGACGGGAACATCTGTCAGATGCGCAAAAAGGATCCTTTCGGCCGGCTCAAAACCGATTCCGAAGACGCGCGCCTGATGATCCCGGTGAAGCCCGGAGAGAAGGGCGAGTGGTCCCTCCTCGGGCACGAAGGGCTGGACAACGACGGCGACGGGCGGGTCAACGAGGACAGCGAGGGTTATGTCGATCCGAACCGGAATTGGGGGTTCGATTGGGCTCCGCCGTACGTCCAGCAAGGGTCCGGAGAATACCCCTTTTCCGGGACGGGAATGAAGGCTCTCGCGGAGTGGATCATGATCAAATCCAACATCTGCGTCGGCTGGTCCTTCCACAACTACGGCGGGATGTACCTGCGCGGCCCCAGCCGGAAAGGCCTGGGAGAATTTCCTCCCCAGGACATTTCCGTGTACGACTTCATCGGCAGGCAGGCCGAGCGGATTACCCCGGGCTACCGGTATCTCATCGGCTGGAAGGACCTTTACACGACCTACGGGGACTCGGTCGAATGGCTGACCCAGATCATGGGCGCCTACGGCTACGTGGCCGAGGTCTTCCAGGCCCAGGCCGAGACCTTCCGGGGGAACGCCGAGAAGCCGGCGCCTCCGGAGGAGGAACGGCCCGGCATGGCCATGCTCGAGGAAGGGATCACGGACCGCGAGCGAATCCGGTTCAACGACCATCTGGCCCAGGGCGAGCTCTTCAAGCCCTGGACGCCGTTCAAACACCCCACTTACGGCGACATCGAGATCGGGGGATGGGTCAAGATGAGCTCGCGCCTGTCGGCGCCGTTCATGATCAAAGACCTCGTACACCGCAACGCCATGGTGGTCATATTCTCGGCGAAACACCTGCCCGAGGTCGAACTTGAGGTGACAGAGATCAAAGCCGTGGGCAAAAATCTCTTCCGGGTGCGGACGCGACTCGCCAATCCTCGGGCCGTCCCGACCATGAGTTATCTGGCTCAGAAAGTCAAACTCTATCCCAAGGACATGCTCAAGGTTTCGGGAGCGGGGGCGAAGGTCGTCGCCGGAGGGCTCCTGACCGACCCCTACCGCGATCAGGTGACTTATAAAAAGAACAATCCGGAGACCCAATTTCTGGTCGTCCCCGGTTTCGGCAAGGTCGAGCACCAGTTCCTCATCGAGGGAAAGGGCGAACTGGAGGTCAGCTACGAGTCGCGGCACGGAGGCAAGCGGACGAAAACGGCCGTCCTCGAATAAACGGGCGGCTCAGGGCGTTCCCGCCGTCGTGTCTTTGCTTTCAAAATCGAGCCCTCCAGGGCCGTCCGAAGATTGGTTTTGGTCAGTTTTCCTCGATGATATTGTATTCATAAACGCAGGATTCGTGCTGGGAATCGATCAGGTAGAGCCTGTCATCGTAGATGGAAAATTTGTCGAAACGGACATTCGGAAAAGGCACCTTGAAGAGGAGGATGCCGTCGGAATCGAACACCTCGAATTCGAAGCAGTCGGTCCAATTTTCCGTCTCATCGAAGGTCAGGAACCTGTTCGGCTGCTTCAGAAAAGTCAGCACCCAGATCCTGTTTTTATAGTCCAACCAGATTCCCTTGGTCACCGATGAAACCGAGGGCCAGGCGAATTCTCTCTCCATATCGCCGCTCCTGAACACTTCCATTTTAGTGACGTTTTTCACTTCGTAGCGAAGAGGTCTGTCTGCAGAAAAGATCATCGCGCCTTCGGGTGAGTATTTATCGATTCTGTTCTGATAGGCGTAGGCGATGTAAATATTATCGCGGTTATCCGACGCCAGGCAGACAATGTTGGCGTTCAATGTTAATCTCGGCTCATCGTAAAGCTTAACCGCGCCGAAGGCGCGAAGGATTGTGCCTTTTTTGTCGTAAGCCGACAATAATTTGGGTTCCCCCGAATCCAGCCAGATCGTAGGCCGGCTCGGCAGTACCACCCGGGATTCCGAGAGGACAGCCATCCCGGCCAAAACCAGAGACGCGACCTGGATTCTCCTCTTCATCGCGATTTGCTCCTCCCTGTCAAATATATTCTACGAAAATACAAATGCGGTCAACGGATATTCCCTGGCGATTGGCTTCAAAGACGCCGCCGGACGCCCGCCCGGCCTCCGTTTGAAGAAAAAATCCGGATTGTCGTTCGACCTCGGGCCGAGCCGCCTTTGGCCTGGCCCAGGCGTGCCTCCTCCAGGGTCGCTTCGATGAAGCCAGAGTGCCCTACCAGGAAGCGGAGAGGCCCGTCGAGGACAAGGTCGACCCCAAGAACATCCAATGGGACATCGATTATCTCCAGGCGGCTCAGCGGGAGACTCCTTTTCTTGAAGTCGACTGCAGCCTCTTGCCGTCGTCTGCTGT
>JAFGRZ010000232.1 GCA_016934895.1 Candidatus Aminicenantota bacterium | reverse complement strand
GCGTCACGGTCGAGGACGTTTTCCAGTTGGCCGAACCCTTTCCGTAGGACCTTACTTCTTTATCGGCGTTATGACCATGATGAACGTCAGGAGGAGGAAGATAAAGGTTACGAGTGGAAAGAGGACCCAGGACAGCCGGCTGAGCGGTCCGGGCCGGTCCCTTCGACCCTCCATGACCTCCCTGTCCTCGAGAGGAGCCGCCACGGCCACGAGCCCCAGGAGGGCGAACGAGGACGCGGAAATGATGAACGCGCCCGCAGCCGCGATCTCGGCGATATTCTTATGGGCGAAGCCGAACAAGGCCTGGATGAGGCCGGTGAGCAGGCTGATGAGCCCCGTCATGGCGAAGCCGAGCGTCCACGCCCGGGCCCCCGCCCCTGCGCCCATGAACAGCGCCAGGGCGATCGATCCCCCGATGACGACGAGGATCGCCGGCCAGTGGAGCAGGACCTTGGCGATGGGCAGCGGGCCGCCCTGGGGGTGGCCCCCGATCATGAAGATGACGGTCAGGACGAGCACGGCCGCGAAGAGGGCATAACCGACGATCCGGTCGGCGGTTCTGCCCTTGGCCGCAACATTTTCGAGACGGCCGGTGTTTTCGGCCCGGCCGGAGAGCTTCATGGCCGGGACAAGGCAGACGGCGGCCAGGACCAGGCCGTAGAGCGTGACGACGAACGAATGGATCATCCGGTTGCTGATCCCCTCGATCCCCTCGCTCGGGGTACCGAGAGTGATCGTGAAATTGAGGGCGCTGCCCAGGGCCCCCAGGATCCAGGCATTGCGAGCGGCCGCCTCCCAGAAGTGGGCGGACGCGCGGACGCTCTCTCCGCTTCCGGCGGCGCCCGCCGCCTGCCGGAAGGCCGTCGCGATCTCCCTCCCCGTGAACCCCATGAGGGCCGTCGCAACGCTCCCGAACAGAAGATACAGAAGCCCCGCCTTGTTCATCAGGCCGGAAAAGCTCCCCGACATGGCGACCGCGAAGACATAGGCCGCCGCGAATAGCCATCTGATAAGCGTCCGGCCTTTGGTGAATTCCCTGCCGTTTTCGATCATTGTCTCATCTCCTTGGCGTTTCGAGGCTCGCAAAGACCGCCTTGACCGAGGATATCCGGTCGGCCAACGGGCTCGAGGTTCTTTTCCCTTGGAGGAGGATGCCTGCGGCGAGAAGCAGGATCGAGAGGGCGGCCCATACGCCCCGTCCGAAAAGCCAGGCCCGCGCGGCGGCCGACGGTCCGGCCTCTCTCATCGTCTTCCCGGCGCGGAAGCTCTCGATCCGCTCCCGCATCCCGGCGGCGACGTCGGGCGGGAGGTCGTCGGCGAGAGCCTTTCGCAGAAGATCATCCATTTTGCGGACGGTATCATCAGTCATGGCATCGACTCCTTCCCGTTACGGCCCGCCGTGGGCGTGGGGCCAAGGTCCGGAAGCTCGCGGGCCAGCATCCGGGCCAATTTCGCCCGGCCTCGCGAGACGTGAACCCGGACCGTCGACCCGGAACAACCCATGGCCCGGGCGATATCCTCATAGGACTGTTCCTCGACGATGTGGAGGAGGACCGCCGCGGCCTGGCGTCTGGGCAGGCGGCCGATGGCTCCGAGGATGGCAGCCCGGAGGTTTCGGTCTTCGGGTCCCTTTTCGACCGAGGGGGAGGCTTCGTCGGCCCGGTCTCCGGGCCATCCCGTGACCTCGCGGCCGATCCGGCGCCGGTGTTTCCGCAGGGCGTCATAAGCCGAAGTGACCGCAATCCTGAGGATCAGGGCCTCCGGCTTGGGATGACGGGCCACTCTGGCCCTCTTTTTCCAGATGACGGCCAGGGCGTCCTGGAGGGCGTCCTCGGCGGCTTCACGATGCCGGACGATCCGCCAGATCGAGCGCATCATCCGGCCTTCCATCGGCCTGACGAGGGAGTCATAGTCGAATTCTCGAGTCTCCACGGCGGTCGCCCCAGAGGGGACAATGTAATCCAGGGCCGCAGGCAAATCAATACCGGGCCCGGGCATCACACCCCTCCCTCACTTGTGGCGGTCAGGCCTCGATCGGGGTGACGACCAGGATGACGAAATCAAGGAGGAGGCTGACGGCCCGCTCGTTCCGGCCGGCCTTCCACTCGGCCAGGGCCGAATCGAGGAGTCTCGAACAGATCTCCCGCGCCTTTTCGATGCCCCTGTTGTCATAGACGTCCTTGAGCTCCTCCGGGATTTCCCAGCGCTTGCCGCCGCTCACCGTCCGGTAAGCCAACCCGAGATATTGGCGGCCCTTGTCGGAGAAGAGGACTTGCTCCCCGAACATCTCCCGGACGGTCCCGATGCGGGTCCGGAATTCCTCCGAGTAGTCCGCCTCGGGCAGGATCAAGAGCGAGGCGTCGAGGGCGGCGACGAGGGCTTCCGTGATCGTCTCGCGGGGAAGTTGGGGATCCCGGAGGATGATGCGGGCCCGGTCTATCAGGGCTTCCGCGTCCTCCTCCGCCCTCCCGGGATTGGGGACGACAGCTGTCAGGAAAGCGAGCCCGAGAAGTGTCATCGCCAGATGGTTTTTCATTGCGGCCTCCTGCGGTCGAATCATTGGGTTTTCATGTTCACCCGGTAACCGTTTGAGGGGCCGGATTTGTTTACAACTGCAGATCGAACCGCCGGCTCACTTTGCTGTTGAGACGGACCAAGTGGAACCGCCGATCCTTTTCCCGGTGGAGGATAATCCGGACATTCGCTATAATGGGGAAGAATAAAATCGGCGGCCATGATGACGAAGCTCAATATTCTTCTCAAGACGACAGCGATCGCGATCCTGTTCGCAGTTTCACTCGCCGCCGTCCCTTCCGCCCAGGATACGGCCTACACGCTCAAGGAAATCATCTCCATCGCCCTCGAACGAAACCCCCGGATCGCGGCCGGAGCCATGGAGGCGGAGGCCCGGGAATCCGCTTACCAGGCTTCGAAGAAACTGATCAACCCTCAGGTCGATTTCGGTCTCGGCCGGGCCGGATACCATGACCGGCCGGGCGGCCGGAGGACTTTCAGCCTGGCCGTCACCCAGCCGATCGAGAGCCCGTTCAAACGCCGCCACCGGATCGAGATCGAGAAGAACGCCTGGGAGGAGTCCCTCCAATCCCAGGCCTTCCGGACCATGGAGGCCGTTTTCGACATCAAGCTCGGTTTCTATTCGCTCCTTCTCCTCCAGGAAAGGGAAGCCCTTCTCAAAAGGATCGCCGGCTCGGTCCGGGAGATGGAAGCTCTCGTCCGGAAAAGGGCTGAGCTCGGCGAAGTCAAGCATCTGGACGCCATTAAGCTCCAGGTGGAAGCGCTCAAAGCCGAGAACGAACTGGCCGCTCTTCAGGCCGAGATCGAGCAGGGCCGAGAGAATTTGAACGTCCTCCTGGACAACGCCCTGCCCCCGGGCTTCAAAGTCTCGGGGAAGCTGGATTCCCGCCCGGTCTCCCTGGACGCGGACGCCCTGGTCGACCGCGCACTCGCCGGTCATCCCCTGATCCGGGCGGAAGTCAGCCGGCTCGAGCAGCGGCGCCACAACGTCCTTTTCGTCAAGGGACAGCGGTTCCCCGACTTCGCCCTCACCGGATTCAACGATTCCGGGCTCGACGGCGTCAACAGGGGAGTGGGCATAACGCTTTCCATCCCTCTCTGGAACTTCAGATCCGCTGAACTGGCCGAGGCCCTCAGCCTGTCCCGAATGAGCGAGTGGGAGATCGGCGCCGCCCGATCGGAGCTTGTCAGGGACATCCGGAACTGCGTGCGCCGGGTCCGCCTGGCCGAAAGGACCCTGTCCGTCTACACCGCCGGCCTCCTTCGCCAGGTCGAAGAAAGCCTGACGATCGCGGAGGTCAGCTACCGGGAAGGGGAGATCTCCCTCCTCGATTTCCTGGACTCGCAGAGGACTTACAACAGCGTCCTGGGAGATTACTATCAGGCGCTTTTCGCCTGGAACGTGGAAATGGCCGCCTTGGAAAAAGCGGCGGGAGCAGCGATCCAATGATGACTCTGATCGAAGGACGGTTTCGAATCATCGCCCTGGCGTTCGGGCTTCTGGCCTTGACCTTCTGCGGCGGTGGGGTGGAATCCCCGCCGGGGGCATCCCCTTCCCTTGAAAAAGAAAGCCCGGCCCTCGCGGCCGAGACCCACGACCATCGGGATATCGAGGTCCCCCCCGACAGGCAAAAGGCCTGGGGCCTCCGGCTCGGGGAAGTCCGCAAGGAAACGCTGGCCGGACGGATTACCGTCCCCGGAGTCGTCGCTCTCAACGAGAACCGGACCGCCCATGTCTCCTCCTTCGTCCAAGGTCAGGTCACTTCCCTCGCCGCGGACCTGGGACGGGTGGTCCGGAAGGGACAGCCTCTTTTGACGATTAATTCCCCCGATTTCGCCCAGGCCCAGGCCGATTTCCTCGAGGCCAGGGCGAGATACAACCTCAGCCTGGCCGATTTCCGGAGGGCCGAAGCCCTATGGGAGGCCAAGGCCATCGAGGAAAAAGAATACCTCCGGCGGCGGGCGGAGAACGAGAAGCTGGCCACGGAATACGGGGCTCTCGGATCGAAGCTCCATTCCTATGGATTGACCCACGAGGATATCGAAAAGATGATCGAGAAATGCCGGCTTGTGGAGACGCAGGAATACAAGTGCGAAGTGGCCGATCCCAACCTGGCCGTGCTCGCCCCGCTCTCCGGGACCGTCATTTTCCGGGACGCCGTCGTCGGCGCCCCGATTGAACCGAACACAATCCTGTTCACCGTTTCCGATCTTGGAACGCTCTGGGCGAACCTGGATGTCCCGGAAAAGGACATCCCCCTCGTCGGGGCGGAAAGCCGCGTGTTCATTCGATCCACCCTTTTTCCCGGCCGGGACTTCGCCGCAAAGATCAGCTATGTCAGTGACGTCGTGGACGAGAAGCTCCGGACCTTGAGGGTCAGGGTCGAGGTCGACAATGCCGCGGGACTCCTTAAACCCAATATGTATGTCCAGGGTGACATCGAGCACACCGCCACCGGATGGGCGGACGTGATCGCCGTTCCCGAGGAGGCCGTTCAGACTCTCGAAAATGAAAAGATCGTGTTCGTCAGGGAAAAGGAAAATGTGTTCGCGGCAAGGCACGTGCGCGTCGGTGATCAAGTCGGCGACCGCCGCATCATCCTGGAAGGCCTGGCGGAAGGAGATGTCGTCGTTCTCGAGGGGGCGTTCACCCTGAAATCCGAGCTCTCGAAGACAGCCTTCGGTCACGCCCACGCCCACTGACCCGGGACCCTCATGATCGAAAAAATCGTCCGCTTCTCGCTCAGGCAGCGGATCTTCATCCTCATGGCGATGGTTCTCCTCGGAGCTCTGGGCTTCGTCGCCTACCGCAGTCTAGCCATCGACGTCTTCCCCGATCCCTCACCTCCCCTGGTCCAGATCTACACCGAGGCCCACGGAATGGCCCCCGAAGAGATCGAGCGGCTCGTCTCCTATCCCCTTGAGTCGGCCATGTTCGGCCTCCCGCGCGTCCGGAACATCCGGTCCATCTCGTCCTACGCCCTGTCCATCGTCAATGTTTACTTCGATGACAAAACCGATATCTACTGGGCCCGGCAGCTGGTCAGCCAGAGGATCCTGGAGGCCCGGGGCCAGCTTCCGGAGCAGGCGGGAAACCCTGTGCTCGGGCCGGTCGCCACGGGGCTGGGGATGGTTTATCTCTACGTCCTGGAGGGCGAGGGCCATCCGACCATGGAGCTCCGCACCCTCCAGGACTGGCTCGTCAAATACGAACTCAAGTCCGTCCCCGAGGTGTCCCAGGTCCTGAGCATCGGCGGCGAGGTCAAGCAGTTCCAGATCCTCGTCGACCCGCAGGCCCTTCTCAAGTACGGCCTGTCCCTCGCCGACCTGATCGACCGGGTTCGCCGGAACAACCAGAATGCGGGGGCGAGCTTCATCACCCGGGGGCCGGAGGAATTCATCGTCCACAGCGTCGGACTGGCCCGGACCGTCGAGGACCTCGAGACGATCGTCCTGGCGACGGCCCAAGGGACTCCCGTCAGGCTCAGGGACGTCGCCGAGGTCAGGGTCGCGCCGGCCGTCCGGAGGGGCGCCGCCCTCGCCGACGGGCAGGGAGAGAAAGTCGTCGGCATCGTCCTCAAGCTATTCGGCTCGAACACCGCCAAGGTCATTGCCGGCCTCGAAGAGCGGATCGCCGAGATCAACCGGTCTCTCCCGGCGGGCGTCAAGATTGTTCCGTTCTATAACCAGGCCTCCCTGGTCCGGCAGTGCTTCTCCACGGTCTCCGTCAACCTGGCCCTGGGGATCGTCCTGGTCGTCCTGGTCCTTTTTCTCTTCATGGGGGATTTCCGCTCCGCCGCCGTCGCGGTCTTATCCCTGCCGTTCTCCATCCTATTCTCCTTCCTGCTGATGAACCGGGCGGGGCTCGCGGCCGACTTGATCTCGTTCGGAGGCCTGGCCATCGCTATCGGCCTCATCGCCGATGCCTCGATCATCTTCGTCGAAAACGCCCACCGCCATCTCCGGATGGAATGCGAGGACAAAGGCAAAGCCATTGTGTCGGCGGCCGAGGAGGTCGGCCAGCCGCTCTTTTCCGCGATCTTCATCATCATCCTCGTCTTCCTCCCCATCTTCACCCTGACGGGGATGGAAGGGATCATGTTCCGGCCCCTGGGTTTCGTCATTTCCTTCGCCCTCGCCGGGTCGCTCCTCTTCGCTCTGGTCGCGGCTCCCGTCCTGGCGTTTTTCCTCATGAAATCGAGTCCGTCCGCCTGTGTGGAAGAGCCCGGCCTCATCCGCCGGATCAAAAAGATCTACCTGCCGTTCTTCGATTTTTGCCGCCGGCGCAGGAAGGCGGTCTTTGCCGTCACCCTGGCCGTTTTCGCCGCCGGTTTGGCCGTCCTGCCCTTCACGGGCAGGGAATACATCCCCTATCTCGAGGAGGGGACCCTTCATTTGCGCGTGACCTACGATCCCAACATCGCCCTGGATGAGGTGATCGGGAGGACGACGGAAATCGAGAAGAACTTGGTTAAGATTCCTGAGGTCACCGGCGTGCTGAGCCGGATCGGCCGGGGCGAAGTGGGAAGCCACGCCCATTTCATCAATGACGCCGAGATTCTCGTCCGCTTGAGGCCCGCCCGGAAGTGGAAGGCTTTCCGGAATAAAGACGAGCTCATCCGCCGGATCGAGCATGACCTGGAGGATTTTCCCGGGATCAACCTGGCCGTCACCCAGCCCATCGCTCACAACTTGGATGAGCTGCTGACCGGGGTCAAGGCCCAGCTGGCGGTCAAGGTGTACGGGGAGGATTTCGATGTTCTCAAGAAGCTGGCCGGAGAGATCCTAGAGGTGGTCGGCGGCGTCCGGGGCGCGGCCGACGTCCAGGTCGAGCAGTTCACCGGCCAGAACCATCTCCGGATCCTCCTCGACCGCCCGAGGATTTCCCGCTACGGGATCGATATCGGCGACATCCAGGACACCATCGAGGCCGCCGTGGGCGGGATCACCCTGGGCCAGGTGTACGAGGGACAAAAGCGCTTCGATATTTTTCTCCGCTACCGTCCCGAATCCCGGAGCAGTGTCGAGGAACTCAGGAACCTTTACATCCCGCTTCCCGGGGGAGGGCAGATCCCCCTCGCCCAGCTCGCGGCCGTCGAGGAGGTCGTCGGTCCCCGGTCGATCAGCCGGGAAGCCAACAAGCGCTTCATCACCATCCAGAGCAACATCCGGGGCCGGGACATCGGGAGTTTCGTCAGGGAAGCGCAAGACGCCCTGCGGGAAAAGGTCAAGCCGCCGGCCGGCTATTTCGTCAAGTGGAGCGGCCAGTTCGAGCTCCAGCAGCGCGCCTCCCGCAGGCTCAACCTGATCACTCCGCTCACGCTTTTGCTGGTGACGTTGCTTCTTTTCACGGTTTTTCGCTCCACCCGGGAAGTCGCCGTCATCCTGATCAATATCCCGCTGGCTTTGACCGGAGGGATCCTGGCTCTGAAACTGTCCGGCCAGTACCTGAGCGTTCCGGCATCGATCGGGTTCATCGCCATCTTCGGGATCGCCCTCGAGGACGGCCTCGTTCTTATGTCCGCTTTCAGCCGGAACCTCAAGAGCGGCCGGAGCCTGGCTGAGGCCGTCGATCAGGGGATCGCGACGAAATTGAGGCCGGTCCTGATGACCTCATTCACGACGGTTTTCGGCATCCTTCCGCTGCTTTTGGCCAGAGGGCCGGGGGCGGAGATCCAGCGTCCCTTGGCGACTGTCGTTGTGGGCGGGCTCTTGACGTCGACCTTGGTCACCCTGATCGTCCTTCCCCTGGTTTACGAGACGGTCAAGAAGAAAGCCTGAGACCGGCCGATCCCTTCCCGTTCAAGAAAGAACGTCAGGACTGATGACGCTTTTCAGGCCCGGGGTCATTCAAATCTCAGGGCCTTGACGGGCTCAGTACGGGCGGCCTTGAAGGCCTGGTAGCCCGCCGTCAGCAGGGCGACGAGATAGGCCAGAATCCCCGCTCCGAGATAGACCCAGGCGGTCATGTCGGTTCTGTAGGCGTAGTTCCGGAGCAGGCGGGTCGTCAGGAAATATCCGGAAGGCCAGGCGATCAGGTTGGCGACGGTAACGAGAAGCAGAAATTCCCGCGAGAGAAGAGATAGGATCCCGGCGGTCGAAGCCCCGAGCACTTTCCGGACTCCGATCTCCTTGGTCCGCTGTTCCGCCGTGAACGCCGCCAATCCGAAAATTCCCAGGCAGGATATGAAGATCGCCAGCGCGGCGAAGTTCTGGAAAACGATACCCATCCGTCGATCCGATCGATAGAGGTCTTCGAAGTTTTCATCGAGGAAAGCGGGCTCGAAAGGCTGTCCCGGGGCGAACTGAGACCAGGTGCCTCTGATCTGATCGACGGTCCGAGCGATGTTCTCGGGCCGGATCCGGACGAAGATCACAGCGGGGGCCCAGTTCGAACGGAGTGTGATCACCATCGGCGTGATCTCCTGGGAAAGAGGCCGGTTGTGGAAATCCTTGACGACCCCGATGATCGTGCCCCGGTATTCCCAGATGGAAAAGAGCTTCCCCACGGGATCCTGGAGGCCCATCTTCCGGACGGCGGCCTCGTTGACGATGTAGTTATCGACGTCGGTCGAGAACTTCCGGGAAAAGTCGCGGCCGGCCACGATCTCCATTTCGAAGGTCTTGATGTAGTCATGGTCGGTGGCGACGAAGTTCATGGTCTCGTACTGCTCGGCGCTCCGCCCTTCCCAGTAAACGGGATTGATGTTCCCCACCCAAGTCGGCCGGGAGTTGGCCGCTGTGACGTTGACGACGCTCGTCTGGCGGAGAAGCTCGTCCTTGAAAGATTGATACCTCGGCAGGATGACCCGGTTCATGGGGACTGTGAGGACGTGGTGCCGGCTGTAGCCGAGGTCGGCGGTCCGGATGAAGTTCAACTGTTTGTAAACGGCCGCCGTCCCGATGATCAGGACGACCGCGATGGAGAACTGGACGACGACGAGGCTTTTTCTCAGACGGGACTTGGACGACCCGGAGAGAGAAGCGCTCTTGAGGACCTTGGCCGGCTGGAAGGAAGACAAAAGCAGGGCCGGGTAACTTCCCGAAACGAGCCCGGTGACAAGGGTGATGCCGAGAAGGGCGAGAAGAAACGCGCTGTCCCGGGTGAAACTCATGGTGAGGCTCTTTTCGGCCAGGTTGTTGAAGGCCGGAAGGACCAGGAGGACGAGGGCGACCGCCGCCACGAGCGCCAAACAGGCATGAAGGAGGGACTCTCCGAAGAACTGGCGGATGACGTCGGACTTGCGGGCCCCGACCACCTTCCTGAGGCCGACCTCTTTGGCCCTTTTTCCGGCCCGGGCGGTCGCCAGGTTCATGAAATTGATACAGGCCATGAGCAGGATAAAAACGGCGATGGTGGAGAAAATATAGACGTAGAGGACGGGCCCCCCCCCTCCGAGGTTGTGAAGGTGGATCCGGGTCAGGGGCTCGAGGTCGAGCCGCCGCTCGGTGTTCACCCTCTGGTCGTATTTCATAACGACGGGCGCGATCTTTCCCTGGACTTCTTTCAACGAGGAATTCTTGGCAAGCAGGACGAAACACTGGCTTTCGTAGGACCAGTCCGTGTCCACCTCCTCACCCAGTATCCTCGCCGGAACAAGGGCATCGAATCGCAGCGTCGAATTCTCCGGGGGATCCTTGATGATCCCCGTGACCGTCACCTGGAATTGACCGTTGTTAAGGTTCACGGTTTTACCCAGAGGGTCAGAGTTGCCGAAAACCGCTCTCGCCGTCGCCTCGGTGATAACGGCGGATTGGTTGACGGCCATGACGCCTCCGGGATTCCCCTCGAGCAGGGGGAAGCCGAACATCTCCAGGAAATCCGGGTCGACGAAGGCCGTCCTCTTGTAAAGACTCTTGTCCTCGAAGGTGAAGAGGACGTTTCGTCCGGCAAAGCGGGTGGCCTTTTCAATTTCGGGAAATTCCCTCTTCAGGGTCGGGGCGAGGGCCCAGCCGCTCGAGGTGATCCAGGTGCCCTCCTGGAGAAGGACGGTCCTGAAAAGCCGTTCATGGTTCGGGTGGAACGTGTCGAAGCTGAGCTCATCCCGGATCCAGAGGAAGATCAGGATGCAGCAGGCCATGCCCACGGCCAGGCCGGCGATGTTGATGAACGAAAACAGCTTGTATTTCTTGAGATTTCTCCAAGCGGTCCGGAGATAGTTGGCCAGCATGGCTTCCCTCCTATGAGAATATCCTCTCATCCTTTTATACTCGCCGGCTTCTAAAAAGTTGGCAGGAGAGCTTCTGTTTTCTTGAAAACCTGTCATTATCAGGATTATCATCTCATCGATAAGACGTCATTTCCGGATTGAGGAGATCATCATGAAATTCAACAAGCGGCATCGAATCCCGGCCTTCCGGCTGGTGGCCGTCCCGGCCGTGTTCGGCCTTATCTGGCTTCTCGGCTGCCGGGGAGAGCGTGCGCCCGAATCCTCTCCGGGCGGCGTCCTCGAGAGTCTCGCCCGGCCTCAGCAGGGGCGGTCCATGCGGGCGACCTCGGCCATGCGCGTGGGCGAGCTGCGCCGCGGCCCTGAGGGAGACCGGAACGCCGGCGAGCGCCGGTACGATCCGACAGCCGATTTCCGGGGGGATTCCGACGTCCAGAGCAACTGGGATAACTTCAACATCCCCCCCGGCGCGACTCACGTCCTGCTCGACGCCGAGGGGCCGGGAGTGATCACCCATATCTGGATCACCTTCCTCGGTCCCGAGATTCATCGCTGGGCGCCCCAGGGCTCGGCCGATCACCAGGAGCTCATGCTCCGGATGTTCTGGGACGGGAACCCGCGGCCGGCGGTGGAAGCGCCCGTCGGCGATTTCTTCGCCAACGGCTTCGGCAAGCGGACCGAAGTCATCAGCCTTCCGGTCATCGTCGAGGAAGGCGACTCCTACAATTGTTTCTGGCGGATGCCCTTCCGCAAGTCGGCCCGGATCGAAATCGAGAACCAGAGCCGGAAGCCCCTGAGCCTTCTTTACTTCAACATCGACTGGATCCGGCTGGACTCGCTGCCGGCGGACACGCCGTATTTCTATGCCCGGTATCGGCAGGAGTATCCCGCCCGGACGGGTCAGGATTATCTCCTGCTGGAAACGACGGGCCAAGGCCACTATGTGGGCACCGTCCTGGGAGTCAGGATGCGCAGCCCCTCCTGGTTCGGCGAGGGCGACGAGAAAATCTATATCGACGGCGAAACCAAGCCGTCCATCTGGGGCACGGGAACGGAGGATTACTTCCTCTCGGCCTGGGGCCTCCAGATGACGAGCACGCCGTATTTCGGGGTGCCTTATCATGATCAGCGGGGGGTAGGCGGGCATACGAGCTCCTACCGCTGGCATCTCCACGACCCCATCGTCTTCAACACCGGGATTAAGGTCACGCTCGAGCACATGGGCTGGATCTCGCCGGACGAGAATCCCGAATACAAGTCCATGAGCTGGAACGAACGGGAGGATGATTATGCCAGTGTCTCATTCTGGTACCAGACTGAAGAGCCCACGTTTGCGGAGCGGGCGCCGGGAGCGGACGAACGGCGCCTGCCCAGCCTGGACAGAGTCATGGTGCGGGCAAGCGATTTTTCGGGAGCCAAGCATCAAGGCAGGGGAGAAGTCCTGACGCGAGCGAGCGGGTACGCGGACGAGCCCGACCGGCTCATCTATCAACCGGATCGGCCGGCCGGCGGTTGGCTGGAGTTTCCGTTCCAGGTTGCGGCGAAGGAGCCCCTGCGCCTGGCTGTCAGCGGAGAGCGGCTTCCCGAAGGAGGCCTTTATCAGGCCTATTTGAACGGGGTCAAGATCGGGTCTCCGCTCGATTTCTATGCCGACGAACCGGGCGCCTGGGAATTCCCCCTGCTCGATTTCTGGCCCG
>JAFGRZ010000231.1 GCA_016934895.1 Candidatus Aminicenantota bacterium | reverse complement strand
GAGACGGCGGCTTTTGTCGCCTCGTTCACCGTCGATTCCCGGTTCGGGCTCGACCAGGGATTCGATGTCTATGACGATCGGCTGGGAGAAGGCGAAGCCTTCAAGCCGTCGAATGCGGAGAGAAAGGCGGAGAAAGTCTATGCCGCCTTCCGGAGCTGGCTGGACGGGCGGGAGGAAGGGCCGTTCTTCTGCTGGGTTCATTTCTTCGATCCCCATATTCCATACGATCCTCCGGCGCCCTACAGCATCGATTTTGCCGACAGTCCGTACGACGGCGAGATCGCCTACATGGACCATTATGTCGGTCGGATCGCGGCCGCGCTGCGCGAGAAGGGCCTCTTCCGGAAGACGCTCGTTGTCCTGGCCGGAGACCATGGCGAGGCCTTCGGCGAGAAGGTCGAGTTGGGCCACGGTGTCTTTCTTTACGACGAGACTCTCCGGGTCCCGATGATTTTCCTGGCCGAGGATTGTCTCCCCGGAGACCTTGTCGTCAAACCCCGCGTTCGCCTCATCGACATCGTCCCTTCGGTCCTCGACATGCTCGAAATCTCTCCGCCGACAGAGGTCCAGGGACAGAGCCTCCTGCCTTATATCGCCGGTCAGAAGAAGGAGGACATCGGGATGTACGTGGAAACCTATTTTCCCCGGGAAAACTACGGCTGGTCGGATCTCGCCGGGCTCATCGAGGAAGATTGGAAATACATCCGGGCGCCGAAGCCCGAGCTCTACAATCTGAAAACCGACCCGAAAGAGACCGTGAACGCCGTCGTTCAAGAAAGCAAACGCGCCCAGGAAATGAAGGCCCGGCTGGAGGAAACGATTGCCGGCTCCTCGTCCGGGCTGGCCGCGTCAAAACGGGAACTCACCTCCGAAGAGAGGGAAAAACTGCGGTCTCTTGGATATGTCGACCAAACGGCAGGCGCTCCCTCGGTATCCCTCCCGGATCCTAAGGACATGATGGAAGAGCTTCGGATGAGCCAAAGAGCCGAGATTCTTGAGATGGAAGGACGCTTGGCCGAGGCCGCCGAGGTCTATGCCCAAATCCTTGAGCTCAATCCCCAATCCCCGGCCCATTACGTCAACCTCGCCCTGATCAGGGCCAAGATGGACCGGTTCGAGGAGGCCATTCGCATCCTTGAACGTGGGATCGCCGCTGTCCCCGGATCGGTGACGCTGCTTTCTCGAATGGCGCATACCTACATGGTCACGGGTCGACTGCAGAAAGCGCTCGATGCCTGGCAGGCCGTGTTGGTCATCGACCCGGGATACTTCGACGGGCTGCTCGCCTCCGGTTGGATTCTCGACCTCATGGGAAAGAAAGACGAGGGCCGCGGATTCCTGGAAAAGGCCCTGGAAATCGAGCCGGAAAACAGGTTCCTCCGCAAGACCTACGCGATGAACCTGGCCGTGACCGGGAACCTGAAAGAGGCGATTGCCGTCTATGAGATCCTCAAACAGGAAAACCCGGCCGACCATGAGGTTTTGCAGGACTTAGGGATCGCTTACGGTTATGCCGGAGACATCAACCGGGCCATCGAGAACCTGAAGGCCGCCGTTGCCCTCAGGCCGAACCCGACCGCCTATTACAACCTCACCGTGGCCTTGAAAAAGGTTGGCCATATCGATGATGCGGTCAAATTTCTCAAGCTCTACCTGGCCAATCCTGAGGGCGAACCGGAAGACAAAATCAAAGGAGCGCAACAGGAGCTTCTCGTCCTCGAGAACCTCCTCAGGTGAGCGTCCCCCTCCGACGGGCTCAGTTCTTGACCTTTTCCAGGTATTCGAGGATGTTCTTGGCCTGCGCGGCGAGTTCACCCTCGGGTTCGAGGGTCAGGAACTTACGAAAGTGCTCTTTGGCCTTTTCGTAGTCGGCTTTGTTCAGACTGACCAGCCCGAGCTTGTAGTACGGAGCCGCCCATTCGGGCTTGATCTCCGTCGCCTTGGCGAAATATTCAGCGGCCTCGTCGAGCTTCTGGTTGGAGAAATAGATCTCGCCGACGTTGTAGGCCAGGGTTTCGTTGTCCGGATTGGCGTCGACGGACTGCTTGAAAAAGACCTGGGCCTTCTCCAGGTCGTTCTTTCTGAGGTAGGCGTCACCGAGCGCGGCCAGACCCTTGGCCAGCACCTGCCGTCCCATTTTTTCGTCCGCTTTGGCTTCTTCGACCGCCTTGGCATAAACCTCGATGGCTTTATCGATTTCCCCTTTTTCGCGGTAGCAGTCTCCCATGAGGATCTGAACCTGGTAGGCTTTGGGATTTTGGACCATAAACTGCTCAAGGATGACCAAGGCCTGGTCGTACTCTTTCTCGTTGTAAAGCTGGGTGGCCTGCTCGATATAAGCCAGGGAGGCCTCGTCCGTGATGACGGCGTCCTTGCTGATCTCCGGCTTCTTCAACCTGAGGACGACATTGGGATTCCTATCCAGTTGACTGACGAAGACCGATGTCGTCGTGGGGATATATCCCTCGGAGCTCACCGTCAAGCGCCAGTTGCCCGAGCCCAAATTGATCATGGCCCATTTTCCGTCCTTGTCGGTCGTCTCCATGCGCTCCGCGCTCTCGCTGGCCATAAGCTCGAGGAAAACCTTGGCGGAAGCGATCGGATTTCCCTCCTCGTCCAGGACGAGTCCCTGGAGACGGCCTTTTCCCCGCCCTCCCTGGGCCGCTGATTGCTGAACGCTGATAAGCAGGCCGAAAATGATCAACAAAAAGAACGGAAAACGATGAGTTTTCATGCATGCCTCCAAATCGTCTAGATGGTCAATTTGATCCTTTTTCTGAGCTCTCTTGAGGCCGTCAGGTCCTTGAGAGTAACGGCCAACTGATAATCTCCCGGAACGAGTTCCAGGGGAAACTCGATGCTGAATTCCAAGCCTTTACGTTTTTTGAGTTCTTCTTGGGTCAGATCCAGGGAAGACGTTTTCTCGCTCTCCTGGATCTTCCGATCGTCCGCGTCGTAGACCTCCCAGGCCAACTCAAACGTCGTTTTGAACCTATCGCCTTCAGAGCTGAACCAGATGTCATGATACGGAACGGAGATGACGACGACCTGTTCCCGGTCGCGGATCAGCCGGACATCAATCTTGAAATCGGACAAGGGCTGGGCTCCCTTTTTTATCTGGGGCCGGAGACTCAGCTGTGCCGTGTTGATATCGGCCACCATCTGGGCGCTTTCCGGGACGAGTTCAAAGTTTCCGTTCCATCGGTTGTCGATGAAAAGCATCCGGTAGAAACCGTAATGCCAGATTTCCATCGGCTTGCCGTAAAAACTGTAGCCCCGGGGATAGGTCTCCCGTTGTTCGGGCGGGCCAAGGAGGATGTAGATTCGTCCCCGGTCGGTGAGCCATCCCGAGGTTCCGCCCTCGGAAAAGAGGTGCCTGGCCTCGTCGATCCTCTTCAGGTATTCGATTTTATACTCGTTGATCTCGGTTCCGGGATCGTTATCGCGGCTTTCCCAGAATTCCTCGACGAAGCCCGGGCGCTCGGAAGGCGGAAGTTTGAGGAATGTCTTTCTCTCCTGGCGGGTGATGATGTAGCGGACCTTGGACAGGAATTCCTGTTCTTCCGGATCGAGGTTCTTCGGCACCCGGCCCAGGGCGCACGAGAGAAGAAGGGCCGCGATCGCGATGACCATCGTCACGCGGATCTTCATGTTTTCTCCTTGAGTTCTTCCAGCTTT
This sequence comes from Candidatus Aminicenantota bacterium, assembly GCA_016934895.1. Taxonomy (GTDB): domain Bacteria; phylum Acidobacteriota; class Aminicenantia; order Aminicenantales; family UBA8522; genus UBA8522. The sequence goes on along the minus strand of JAFGRZ010000231.1, from coordinate 98 downwards.
TTCCGGATCTCTTCCTGGTTGGGACTGATCTCCAATGATTTCTCCCAGGCGATGCGGGCCTCCTCCGGGTTTCCGAGCTGGGCATAACACTCCCCGAT
>JAFGRZ010000230.1 GCA_016934895.1 Candidatus Aminicenantota bacterium | reverse complement strand
GCCGATCTCGTCGTCGTCAACACCTGCGCCGTCCGGGAGAAATCGGAAGAGAAGCTTTCGAGCTACCTCGGCCGGCTGGAGCCGATCAAGAGAAAGAAACCCGTCCGGATCGCCGTCATCGGGTGCGTCGCCAAGATCCGGGGCCGGGAACTCCTGGAAAAGCAGGCCGTCGTAGATTACGTGCTCGGGCCGGACAATGCCGCCCGGCTCCCGGCCCTGGCCCGTGAAACGGAGCCCCGCAAATTCGTCTCCACCTCCGGGTCCAAAGAGTGGCAGGAAATCCCGCCGGAGATCATCCTGCACCAAAGCCCCGTCAGCGCTTTCGTGACGGTGATGGAGGGGTGCGATAATTTCTGTGCTTACTGCATCGTCCCCTATGCCCGGGGCCGGGAGAAATACCGGCCGTTCTCCTCGATCCTCGGAGAGGCGGGCGACCTGGCCCGAAAAGGTTACGTTGAAATCCAGCTCCTGGGGCAAAATGTCAACTCATACCGGGATCCTGACTCGGGACGGTCGTTCACGGATCTCCTGAGCGCGGTCACCGGGGTTGACGGCCTCAGGTGGATTCGATTCCTGACTTCCCATCCCAAGAACTTTCGCCCCGAGACCGCCGAGGTCATGGCCGCGCACGAAACGATCTGCAAGCAACTCCATCTCCCCCTCCAATCCGGATCGAGTGCCGTCCTCGAGAGGATGAAAAGAGGCTATTCCAGGGGAGACTACCTGGACATCGTCTCTTCGGTCCGCAGGCTGATGCCGGACATCAGCCTCAGCACGGACATCATCGCCGGTTTCCCCGGCGAGAGCGAGAAGGACTTCGAGGAAACCCTCACCGCCATCCGCGAGGTCCGTTTCACCAACATCTTTTCCTTTCGCTATTCCCCCAGGCCCCGGACGGCGGCCGCGAAACTGGGAGACCCGGTTCCTGAAGAGGAGAAGCGCCGCCGCCTCGAAGAAATCCAGAGACTCCAGAAAAGCATTCAACTGGAAAATCACGCCCGCCAGGTCGGCCGGACGATGACGGTCCTGTGCCCGGGGCGTGCCCGCAAAACACCCGATCTTTTCACCGGAAGGAACGAGGGCCATCAGGTGGTCAATTTCCAGTCCGACCAAGATTGCACCTCCCGGTTTGTCGACGTCCGCATCACCGGCTTCGGCCCCTACAGCCTCCTCGGCGAGCACGTCCCAAACCGCTAAAGCCCGAGACGTATGATCCCTGAGGTTCCGGGGGACATCCCATAGCTCTTGATTGGCTTGGGGGCAGGGAGCCGCCCTCTGCCCCCGCACCCCGGGGAACCAGTCCCGTCGGTTCCCCCCATCGCGGCGATGGGTCCCCCTTCCGCTACGGGGGCCTGAGGGCGGCTCCCTGCCCCCAAGCCAATCACCGAGAATGATATGCAACCGAGATCCGGCGGTCGATTGAAATTCAGGAGGTCTTGTGCTATACATCGGCTTTCATTTTCTTCGGAGTGATCGACGATGAATATTTTGAACCTTGTCCCCTATTCGTTCTTGATCGGAATTCTGGGCGTCGTTTTCGCCCTCCTCCTTTTCCGCCGCGTCAGAAAATATCCCAAAGGGAATCCCGCCATGGAGGCGATCGCCGAGGCCGTTCATTCGGGCGCGATGGTCTTCCTGAAACGGGAATATTCCGCCATCGCCATCTTTGTCGCGGTCGTTTTCATTATTCTTTGGAAGTTCTTTTCCATCTTCACCAGCCTGGCCTTCCTCACCGGAGCGTCTTGCTCGCTCCTGGCGGGTTTCATCGGGCTCAATGCCTCCACCCGGTCCGCCGTCAAAACCACCCAAGGAGCCATCAGCGGCGGGACTCCTCTCGCGCTGACCATCGCCCTCCAGGGCGGGGCCGTCATGGGGATCTCGGTGGCCGCACTGGGAGTGGCGGGAATCGGGATATTCTATTTTTTCACCAAGGATCCGGTCATCATCAACGGCTTCGCCATGGGAGCCAGTTCGGTCGCTTTCTTCGCCAGGGTGGGAGGGGGCATTTTCACGAAAAGCGCCGACGTGGGGACCGACCTTGTCGGCAAGGTGGAGGCGGGGATCCCCGAGGACGATCCTAGAAACCCGGGCGTCATCGCCGATAATGTCGGGGACAACGTCGGCGATACGGCGGGCATGGGCGCCGACCTTTTTGAATCCTACGTCGGCTCGGTCATCGCCTCCCTGGCCATCGGCTCCACTCTAACCCCTGTCCTCAATCATATGGCCCTCCCCCTTCTCCTCATTGTCATCGGACTCATCGCTTCCGTTCTCGGAGTTCTCTCGATCAGCATGCTGAAAAGATTCAGCCCCCAGTCCGCTTTGAGAAACGCCACCTATATCAGCGCCTTCCTGTTCATCATCGGGGCCGCCGCGGCGATAAAAACCCTCATGGGCAATTTTTCCACCTTATGGGCGGTCCTGAGCGGCATGATGGCCGGGATCCTGATCGGACTCGAAAGCGAATATTTCACCTCCGGGAAGCCCATTCGGTCCATAGCGCACATCGCTCAGACCGGGAGCGCGCCTACGATCATCACCGGCCTCGCCGTCGGCCTCCTAAGCACGATCCTGCCCGTTCTGACCCTGGCCGGCGCCATTTTCATATCCTTCAAGTTCGCCGGGCTTTATGGAATCGCCCTTTCAGGGGTCGGCATGCTGGCCACGATCGGGATTGTGATGGCGACGGATTCCTACGGACCGATCGCCGACAACGCCGGCGGCATCGCGGAAATGTCCAAGGCGGGTCCGGACATCCGGAAAATCACCGACAAGCTCGACGCGCTGGGCAACACGACGGCGGCCATCGGCAAGGGTTTTGCCATCGGCTCGGCGGCCTTGACGGCCCTGGCGCTGTTCTCCGCCTATCAAACCGCCACCCGTCTGCCGGCCATCAGCCTGACCGAGGTCGAGACGATCATCGGAATGCTCATCGGCTCCCTCATGCCCTTCGCCATCGCGGGCATCGTCATGAAAGCCGTCGGCCGGACAGCCAACAAGATGGTGATCGAGATCCGGTGCCAGTTCCGGGAAATCAAAGGGCTCCTCGAAGGTCAGGCCCGTCCTGATACAGACCGGTGCATCGACATCGTCACCCGGGGCGCCTTGGCCGAAATGATCCTGCCCGGCCTGCTGGCCGTCATCATGCCCCTGGCTATCGGATTTATCCTGGGGCCTCAATCGCTGGGCGGGTTTCTGGCCGGAGCGACCTGTTCGGGAGTCCTCATGGGGATTTTCATGGCCAATGCGGGTGCGGCCTGGGACAATGCCAAGAAATGGGTTGAGGAAGGCAACCTGGGCGGGAAAGGAAGCGAAACTCACGCGGCCACCGTCATCGGGGACACGGTCGGTGATCCCCTCAAGGATACGGCCGGTCCGTCGATGAACATCCTCATCAAGCTCATGGCCATCGTCAGCCTGGTCTTCGCCACCCTGCTCATTTAACCGGCGGGACCTCGTTCTTGCGGGAAGCCGTGCTCGTTTGCTATTCTCCCCTGTTTCGGTTATAATTTTTGACTCCCAAGATTCCTCAACCGCTACACAGAGACGGCGCAGATGAAAATAAAGGTCTGGAATACTATTCTCCAGCTCAGCAAGGAGCGTGGAGTGAAGGCGTCCGTCATCATCAACGCCATCGAGGAGTCTTTGCGTGTCGCCTCAGCCGGTTACTTCAGCCATCACGAGCCGATCACCGTGTCTTTCCGACCGGAAAAAGGCGAACTCCGGGTCTTTGCCGTCAAGCGAGTGGTCGAAGCCGTCGAGGATCCGTCCTCGGAGATCTCCCTGGACGAAGCCAGGAAAATCCAACCCGCCGCTTCACTCGGAGAAGACATCGAGATCGATCTTCCGGCTGATACCCTGGGACGAATCTCCGCCCAGGCCGCCAAACAGGTCATTTTTCAGAAAGTCAGGAACGCCGAACAGGAAAAAGTGTACCTTCAGTTCGCCCCGCGCATCGGCGAGATCGTCACCGGGACGGTTCGCCGGTTTGAGAACGGGAATATCATCCTCGAGGTCAGCAAGACGGAAGCCCTCTATCCGGCCTGGGAAATGATCCCCACCGAGACATTCAGCCGCGGGGAAACGATCCGGGCCCTGATCACCCAGGTGCAGAAGATCACCAAAGGCCCTCAGATCATCGTTTCGCGAAGCCATCCCAGGTTCCTGGCCAAGCTGCTGGAGCTCGAAATCCCCGAGATCGCCAACGGGAACATCGAGATCAAGGACCTCGTCCGCCAGCCCGGGGAAAGGGCCAAGGTCGCGGTGCTATCCAGGGAGCGCGACATCGACCCGATCGGGGCCTGCATCGGAGTGAAGGGCAATCGCATCCTCAATATCAGCAAGGAGTTGCGAGGAGAGAAGATCGATGTCATCCAGTGGTCGGCCCAGCCGACCACTTACGCCAAGGCCGCCCTCAGTCCGGCCCGGATCGATAAGGTGCTCCTCATCGACGCCGGCGAGAAAACCATGAAGGCGATTGTCCCCCGGGACCAGTTGTCCCTGGCCATCGGCAAGAAGGGGATCAATGTCAAGCTGGCCTCGCGGCTGGTCGGCTGGAAAATCGATATTCAACAAGTGTAACCATGAAAAAAGAAATGACCAAACCCAAAGCGCCCGCTAAAAAAAAGACGAAGCCCGCTCCGGCTCCCAAAGAACGGCAGAAAGCCGTCTTTCGGGAAGGGATCACCCTTCGGGAAGCCGCCGCAAGGCTCCAGTCGAAACCGAAAGACCTGGCCGAAAAGCTGGCGGCTAAGGGCCTTCTCCTAAATCTGAATGACCTTCTCAGCGAAGAGACGGCGGCGGCCGTCGGAGACGCCCTCGGGGTCGATATCGAATTCCTGGCCTATGAGCTGGATCTGCGCAGCCGGGCCGAAGCCAAGCCGGAAGATCTTTTGCCTCGACCTCCGGTCGTCACCATCATGGGACATGTCGACCACGGCAAAACGACCCTGCTGGATGCCATCCGATCCTCCAACCTCGTCGGAAAAGAGTCGGGGGGCATCACCCAGCATATCGGCGCCTACCGCATCGCAGTTAACGACCGTCCCATCACCTTTGTCGACACTCCGGGCCACCAGGCGTTTACCCAGCTCCGGGCCCGCGGCGCCAAGGTCACCGATATTGTCGTCCTCGTGGTGGCGGCCGACGACGGCGTCATGCCCCAGACCAAGGAGGCGATCAGCCACGCCAAGGCCGCCGGCGTGCCGATCATCGTCGCCGTCAACAAAATCGATAAAAAGGAGGCGGATATCGACCGGGTCAAGCAGCAATTGTCCAAGGAGGGGCTGTTGGTCGAGGACTGGGGCGGCCAGACGATCTCGGTCGCGGTTTCGGCCAAGGAGAAAAAGAACCTGTCGGACCTGCTGGAAATGATCCTTCTTCTGGCTGATGTCGTCGAGATCAAGGCCAATCCCAAAGTTGACGCCCAGGGGATTATCCTGGAGGCCCGCCTCGATCCCAAAAAGGGCCCTCTGGCCACGGTCATCGTCCAGCACGGAATCCTGAGTCCGGGTTCCGCTTTCATCTGCGGCACGACTTCCGGCAAGGTCAGAGCCTTGTTCGACGAGAACGGCAAGACGTTGAGACGGGCGGAGCCCTCCATGCCGGTCGAGGTCCTGGGATTCAGCGATGTCCCGGAGGCCGGCGACTTCTTCCAGGTGGTCCCCAGCCTAGAAACGGCCAAAACTATCGTTGCCCACCGCCTCTCCCGTGTCAAGAGAGCGGAGCCTCAGCGGGTGGAACGGGTTTCCCTGGACGAACTCTTCAAGAAGATCGAGGAGGGCGGGACGAAAGAGCTCTCCCTGATCATCAAAGCCGATGTCCAGGGCTCGGTGGAGGTGCTTCAGGATATCCTTCCTCCCCTTGGCTCGGATAAGATCAAGATCAAGATCATCCATTCCGCCACCGGAAGCATCACCGAGTCGGATGTCGTCCTGGCCTCCGCATCAAACGCCGTTATCCTTGGTTACAACGTCCAACCCAGCCCGAAAGTGATCGATCTGGCCAAGACCAATAACGTGGAGATCCGGAGCTACGACGTCATCTATAAGCTCACCGAAGACATCCGCGATGCGCTGGCGGGCATGCTGGAGCCGGTCGAAAAGGAGGTCACTCTCGGCCGCGCCGAGATCCGGAGGATCTTCCAGATTCCCCGGGTCGGAACGATCGCCGGCTGCTACGTCCTGGACGGGAAGATCACGCGTAACGCCGAAGCCCGGGTGATGCGGGGTCAGGATGTCGTCGGCGAGGGCCGGATCGTTTCCCTCAAAAGGATCAAAGAAAACGCCACCGAGGTGGCCAAAGGTCTCGAATGCGGCATCGGTCTCGACAAGCCCAAGGATATCCAGGAAAAAGATATCATCATCGCTTTTGTCAAGGAAAAAACCAGGCCGGTTTAGCCGGCGGGCGTCGTGATGGTCATCGGCCTTCTCTCCCTGGAGATCTTCCTCCCCTACTCCCAATCCCTCAAGGACAAGAGGAAGGTTTTAAACACATTGCGGGATAGGATTCACAGCCGCTTCAACGCCGCTTTCGCCGAGCTCGATTTTCAAGATAAATGGCAACGGGCCGGACTCGGGATCGTCACTTTGAACAGTCAGAAAGGTCTGGTCGATCAGGTCCTCCAGAAGATTCTCCGGGACGTCGAAGAGAACCTCCAGGGAGAGATCATCCTGTCCGAGTTCCATTATTTCTGAATTCCGCAAGGAAGGTGCGCCGATGGAAGGCCGACGTCCGAAACGGGTTGCCCACCTGATTCAGGAGGCGCTCAGCCGGATCTTCCTCGAGGAATTCCAGGGTGACTCGGGCTTGATCACGGTCACCCGGGTCGAGATGAGCGCGGATCTCAGGACCGCTCATGTGAGTCTGAGCGTCTTCGGGGCCGAGCGGGAGGAAGCCTTCTGGGACCGGTTGGAAAAGAGCAAAGGTTATCTCCGGAAGTCCATTGCCTCGAAGGTGAAATTGAAGTATAATCCGACCCTTATTTTTCGCCGCGATCCCGTGCCGGAGTACGAGCGCCGGATCGACGGACTGATCGAGCGCCTCAAAGATGACGAGAAATGAAGCGGTTTCCCTTATCCGCGACAAGATCCTCGAAAGCCGGCGCATCGCCATCACCAGCCACCTGAGACCGGACGGCGATTCCATCTGCACCGGCCTCGCCCTGGAGGGCATGTTCAGGCGCATAGGAAAGCAAGCCCGGGTCATCAATCACGACCCCACTCCCTACCCCTTCTGCCACATGCCGGAAGCCGGGAGGATCCGTATCGGACAGATTCCTCCCCGGGGCTACGACCTCATCATCCTTCTCGAATGCGCCAATGTTGAACGATCCGGGATGAAGAATCTCGGCCGGATTTTCAAGATCAACATCGACCATCACTACTCGAACGATCACTACGCCGATATCAACTGGGTCGAACCGGAGGCGGCGGCGGTGGGAGAGATGGCCTTCCTCCTCGGAGAAAGGATGGGGATTCGGTGGACACCGGAGATCGCCGGGCATCTTTACTGCGCCGTCGTCTCCGACACGGGCTCGTTCCAGTTTTCCAACACAACGGCCCGGGCGTTTGAAGTCTGCCACAAATTGGTCAAGCTCGGAGCCAGCCCGATCAAGACCACTGAGTTCCTGTTCAACACGAACTCGCCCGAGAAAATCAAGCTCCTTGCTCAGGTCCTGTCCACGCTGCAAATCAACAGACAAGGCCACATCGCGACCATCGCCATGTTCAAAAAGAACCTCGAGGCTCTCGGACTGAAGGAGATCGACACCGAGGACATCATGACCCTGGCCCGCTCCATCCAAGGCATCGAGATCGTCCTCTTCTTCAAGGAAATGGGCCGGGATAAATTCCGGGTCAGCATTCGTTCCAAGGGCAAAGTCAACGCCGCGGCCATCGCCGAGCTGTTCGACGGGGGAGGGCATGTCCATGCCGCTGGATTCACGGCCATCGGGCGGCACGAGCGGCTGACCAAAGAGATCCCGAGGAAAATTGAGGCGATCCTCAAAAAAGAGCGCCGATTCTCCCGAAAAGAAGAACATCCTTCTGCCCCAACCGATTGATGGACGGCCTGATCCTCGTCGACAAGCCCCCCGGGATGACGTCTCATGACGTCGTGGCCCGCATCCGCAGAATCCTGGACCGGAGGCAAGTGGGCCACTTCGGGACGCTCGACCCCCTGGCAACGGGATTGTTGCTGGTCGCCGTCGGCCGGGCCACCCGCCTTTTTCCCTTGTATTCCAGGCATGACAAGACCTACGGAGGGGAAATCCGACTCGGTTACTCGACCGATACCTATGACGCGCTGGGAAAACCCACTTCCGCGATATCCCATCTGTTCCCGGAAGCCGGCGCCCTGGCCGCGGCCATGAGCGGATTCGTCGGCCGCCTGGATCAAGTCCCTCCTTCCTATTCCGCCAAGAAGGTCGACGGAAAACCGCTCTACAAGTGGGCCCGGGCGAACAAAGAAGTCCAGGCCAAAGCCGCCCCTGTTACGGTCTACGCATTCCGCTTGACGGCCTACTCTCCCCCGATCCTCGCTTTCGAAGTCCGTTGCTCCTCGGGCACGTATGTCCGCTCCCTCGCCCACGATCTCGGCCGGGCCCTCGGCTGCGGAGCTCATCTTTCCGCCTTGCGCCGGCTCTCATCCGGACGATACGGGATCGGCGAGGCCCATTCGCTCCAAGAGATCGATGAGCTCGGCAGACTGAACAAGGCGCAAGACGTCTTGCTTCCATTGGAGGCGCTTCTCCCGGAATTTCCCAAGGCCATTATATCCGGGACTGCGTGCAGTCGGTTGCAGAAGAACCGGCCCATTCCGGCCCACGAGATCCTGAAGACCATTCCGGCAGACCCGGCCGCAGTTCAGGCTCAGGAATCCGGGTTTTACTGCCGCCTCTTCACTCCGGAAGGCCGGTTCCTGGGCCTGGCCCGAACGCTCGAAGGCAGCGATTCCTTCCTCCCCTTTATCCTTCTCTAGCCCTTTACGCAGCCGGAATCCTCCCTCGCCTTCTTGAATTTTTGCCCCATCTGATGTATTTTAATGAAATTATGCGGTTGAACAAGAATCAGATCGATCACCTGGCCTTCGTCATCGTCAGAAACCTGACCAAAGAAGGCAAGGTCATCCTTGAAGACCGCAACAAAACTGTCGAAACCGT
>JAFGRZ010000229.1 GCA_016934895.1 Candidatus Aminicenantota bacterium | reverse complement strand
ATGTGCCCGAAGACATAGCGGGCGCCGTAGGTCGAAGTCATCAAGGGGTCTTCGACCCGGGTGACCCACTGGATGTCCGTCCTCTCGCCCATGAGCTCGGGGCCGAGAGAGAGGCTGAAATTCGAGCTGGGCCGCCAGCGCAGCGCGACCTCCGCCTGCCACTGCGTGCCCGCGCGGGGTTGCTCGTAGACCATTCCGCCGGCTTCGAAGACCAGGTCCTTGCGCCCGTCGGTTTCCAGGCGCAGTTCGAGTTGATATCCCCAGGGCATCAGCGCCAGGGGGCCTCCCCGGGTCAGTCGATTGCTCATTGAATCGGGGTTGTAGGCCGCCATCAGGTGGAAGCTCCAGAAGTTCCGGAACTGTCCCTCACTGAGAAAAAGCACTCCGTCCCAGGTCTTGTTCCCGCCGAAATCATAGGTCCGAAAGATCCCGCCGGCGACCAGCGCCTGCTGGAAGATCTTGCCGGGCTGGGTCCACTGATAGGCGGGCAGAAGTTCGAAGTTGATGACGTCCGACGCGGAATACTGGAAGCCGGCGTCGTTGGGATCAAAGCCCGGAGAGAGAGCGCCCACGGAGAAAAGCAGGAGAGAATTGCCGCGCTGTCTGGCGAAGCTCAGCCGGCCGCCCCAGCCGGGCAGGGTTGTCGCCGAGGGATTCACTTCCACATGGTCGGCGTCGGGCCGCTGGTAGTAATGCATCGAGGATTGCTGGAGCCGGAGGATGTTTTCGGTCGTCCCCTCGATCCGGGTCCCTCCGAACCAGCCTCCGATGACATAGGTCCTGTCGCTGTCGAGAAACGTCCAGCCGTCAAAGGCCAGGCTGAACGCATTTTGGCTGAGAAGATCCTGAAGGACCGGGTTCTCCGGATCGCGGGCGACGCCTGTGGCGATGAAACCGAATCCGCGCTGGCCTTCTTGGATATCCTTCTGGGCTCGGACGACACCATAATAAGTGAACGGCTCGATCTCTTCCTGGAATCGTCGGCCCAGGAGATCGAGGCGGGCGTATTCCCGCGGGGTCAAGGCATTGATGAGCCCGACGTTCCAGTCTCCCAGTTTACCCGTGATCTTGGCGGCGCCCAGGATGGTCGTCCGGTCGGGTATGACATAATAATCACTGTCCTGGGTAACGGTGCCCTGAGGAGCCCGCCCGATGCGCCGGCTGTAGAAAAATCTAGGCATCGGCCAATTGATATTGGCATCAAAGTAGAGGCCGCCGCGCCCGAAATTATCGAATATCGACGCCCCTTCGATAAAGAAGGGTCGCTTTTCTTCATAGTATGTTTCGTAGGCGGAGAGATTGACGACGGCCGGGTCCACCTCCACCTGGCCGAAATCGGGATTCACCGTGGCGTCGAGCGTCAGGTTGCTCTTGAGGCCGACCTTCAGATCGAAGCCGGCGTTTCCGAGGGATTTTCGTCCTGTCTCGAACGGATTCCCAGCCTCGGCGGGGCGGAACTGGGCCTGGCCGACCGCATAGGGCAGAAACTCGACGTGCCGGCCCGGGCTGATATTCCGGATGCCCTCGAGCCGGGCGAACCGGGAGACGAAGGCCGCCTCGTTCTTGGGTACCCAGGAGAAAGACGCTTTTTCGTTCTTGCGCTTGATGATGCGCGTGAAATTGACGCCCCAGACATAATCGTCTTTCTTGGAAAAACGGAGCTGATTGAACGGGATCTTCATCTCCACCGTCCAGCCTTGGCCGTTGATGAAGGCCTGCCCTTCCCAGACGCCGTCCCAGGATTCGTCGTCGTTGACATCGTTGGACAGGGCCTCGTCCAGGATCGAGCCCGCCGGATTGACGCCGAAGAGATAGCCCGTCCGCCGGTCGTAGTAGGGATCGACGGCGAACATGAACCAGTCGGAGTCGAGGTCGGAATCGCGGCGGCCCAGCCGGCTGACGATCTTCCTCGGTTCGGAGTCGTAGCAGAATGCGGCGACATAGACCGCTTTGTCGTCGTAGGCGATCCAGACCCGCGTCTTTTCGGTCGCGGGGGCGCCGTCCCGGGGATCGTTCTGGGTGAAGCCCTCGGCGGCAGGGCGGTTCCAGGTCTTTTCTTCGAGACGGCCGTCGATCGAGACGGGTTCTTCGGTCCGGACCGCCAGAACGACCTTCTGTCCATTGGGGACCGGGGATTGTTGTTTCGGCTTGTCCACGGCCGATCCCGGGAGCGGACTGATCAGGCAAAATAAGGTGATGACGATGAGCCCGTTATATATCATGGTCGTTCGCTTTTTCATCCTTCGCTCATAACCATTTGAGTTTTTTCCGGCCATTTCACTAACTATATACGCAAGAAAGGAGCGAAATGTTCCTCCTATGGGCAGCGTTTAAGCGGCCAGCGGACTTTTTTTTGCCGAAAACGGAGTGATCGAGAAGAGAACGCTTCGCCGGCTCAGGCCTCTTCGATGACCTTCCAGCCCAGCGCCTCGGCCAGTTCGTAAACCGGCTTCTTGAGGTCTCCGTAGAAGGTGACCCGGTGCCAGCCCCACTTGTCCCACATCGTGAACAGCTTCTCGATATCGCCCACCGGCTCGGCGGCGAGCTTGGTGCGGCAGGCCCGGTCGTCCGGGTCGTTGGCCACGGCCTTGGCCTGATGGAGGATGATCTCTTTCTGGGGATCGGAGATCTCGATGGTCGTCGTCAGGTAACCGAGGGGGAAGATCGAGCGGACCGAGGCTCCCTGCCGGTCCTCGGAATGGGTCAGGATCTCGAACGGATTGGCTTCGCCTTTGGGCCCGAAGACTCTGTTTGAAGCGACGCAGTGGGCGTAGATGATCTGGCGTTTGGCCGTGTCGATGACGGGATCGGAGATATACCCGGGCCGGCCTCCGGTCATGATCGTGCCGGCCGTCATGGTGGCGGCGGAGCGGACATCGCACTCGCAGCCCCCGACCAGCCCCTGGTTGTTCAGTTCGAAAAAGCCGAGACATGGGTAAGCGTGGATGTGATCGCCGTAGAATCCCCCCAGGCAATTGATCGTAATGCCCATAGCGTCGTGCTTTTGAAGAATCTTCTTCTCTGCCAGGTACATGGCCGCGGAATTGACGAGCTCATCCCGCGATACGTCGATCACCCGGGAGGCGGTCTTGATCCAACGGTCGGCGATAGCCCGGGCCTCGTCCTTGTCCGCCGCGGCCCAGGCATCGTTGAGTTCGGAGAAGGGAATAAAGACCACCGGAATTCCCATCATCGTCGTCTCGGGATCGGCCTTAGGTCCCCGAACGGCGATGATCTTCGTGGCCTTCATCCGGCGGATGGTTTCTTCGACAGGAAGAACGGTGAGCTTGTCCGGACGGCAGGAAAGATCACCCGGCGGGGGTGTCCTGTCGGCGCGCGTCCGGGCCGTGGCCGCGGCGAAATCGAACGATGCGCCGGCCGCCTTCGCTTCCTCGAAGCACGGCACGGCGGCGAGAAGATCCTCTATCCGCGAGGACGCCACGAAACCCAGGTTGGATCGGTCTTCCCGCAGCAAACCGGCTGTATAGACAAGAAAACCGCCGCTTCCCGCGTATTTGAAGTCGGCATAAAGGACGGGCTTGTCCGATGTCACCATCGTCTGGACGACGCGGTTCCAGCAGTTCATCTGGCAGACGATATAGCCGTCGATATCCTCGGCCGCGTCGGCCTCCAGGATCTTCTTGGCTTGCTCCTCGCCGGTCGCCATCACGGGAAGGAAGGTGTGATCCTTGAAACGGTTGGCCAGAGCGGCGTTCGTCCGCTCCATGACCGGGACGAAATCGAACCCGACGTTCGGCCAGTCCGGGACTTTTTGTTTCGGGCCGTGGAGCGCATAGATGATGCGGATCTTGGGGCTCTTGCCCCCGGTGGCGCGCAGCCATTTCGGCGCTCCTGTAAGGCCGGCCGCTCCCGCACAGGCGACGCAACCCGTCAGAAACCGTCTCCGGCTGATACGATGGACGGGGCAGCCCACAGGAAATTCCAACGGGTTATTGTTGCGTCTCATGGCGACTCCTTTTCTCCGATCCGTTCAGTCACGCCGGAAATATATCCTCGAGTCCGAACCGATGTCAAGAAAAGCGGCCCGGGTTGGCAGCGGGAGCGCCGGAAACAAGGAATGGGGCGGACTCGCCCTTTGCCTGGAGGCCGGGCTTCTGGCGGAGATGAGGCGCTCCGTCAAGAAGGCTCAAATCCGTTGGAGCTTCAGAAAAAGTTTTTTAAAAAGGGGAAAATCCGCTCGGGATCAAAAAATCGGCGGGGTCGGCTATTTCGTCGGCCGGACGTCCCAGAGCTGCTTGGGGGGCGCGTTGTAACCGTCCATTTCGAAGGTTCTCTCGGGGGTCATCCGGATACTGGCTTGCTCGTAGATCTTGCCTGTTCCATTACCCTTGTGATTGAGGTTGAGCTCGATGACCATGAAGGGAAAGCGGTGGTCGATGCGTTGGCTCGTTTCCTGGCTCCACGGCTGCCTCTGGGTGTAGAGCAGGATCTGCCTTCCTTTTTCAGTAGGGATGCTATGGGCCCCATGGATAATGATCTGGTTGCCGCGGCCTCCGATGGGGAAAAAGACCCCCTTGTTCAGCGCCCGGAAGGCGGACATGAACGGCTCGTAACCCTGTTCGGCCTGGATCTTGATGAGGTTGAAGACTTCATCGGTCGTGCTATAATCGCTGATACTGATCTTGATTTTCTTCACGTTGTCGGTGTATTGCATCCCCCCCGTGAGAAGCCGGGCCTGGAAATTCTCAACCTTCGGAGCGGCGTCTTGGGCGCCCAAGAAAGCCGCCAGGCCGATGAGAACAAAAAAGACCGTCAGAATCTTCATTTTCATATCACGACTCTCCCTTGGTGCGGTTTTCATTCGCGGACCGGAATGCCCGGCCTCAACCAGGTCTTTACCTAATTCCGAATCCACTATATCTCCCTCGGAAGGGGCTGTCAAGCCGGATGAAGCTCTATGACGAAAAGTGTGGTCGCAGGGATAGGACGGGGAGTATAACCAGCCGCAATCTGCCTCGCTCCCAATCGGGTTTTTAACGCCGTCCCCTCAACGCTCTTCTCGGCGGCTGCGGAACTCGCAAATACCGTCCTGCTTTTCTCAGGTTGTTAAGTCTAACCAGACTATCGTTTCTTCGCTTT
>JAFGRZ010000228.1 GCA_016934895.1 Candidatus Aminicenantota bacterium | reverse complement strand
TTGAGTGCGCCGACGGCTTTTTGAACGTCCGGTTGCGAGGGACTGAGTTCCAGCGATTTCTCCCAGGCGCGAAGGGCCTCGACTGTGTTCCCCAGCCGCAGGAAGCACTCGCCGCGGAGGTTCAAAAAGACCGTGCTGAGCCCGTATTGGGCGATTCCCTGTTCCAGTATCTCCAGGGCTTTTTCCCACTCGTCCTTTTGATGATAGGCGCTGGCGAGGAGGAAAAAGAGCTCGTACCGGAGCGGTTTGGCAGGATCATAAAAGGGGAGAAGAAGCGCGATGACCCTGGAATGATCCCCAAGCCCCATGTCCGTGCGGGCCAGCGAAAGGGCATACTCTTCAGAATCCGGCCGCTTGTGAAACGCCGTTTCGAGCCGGTTTCGGGCTTCATCCAAACGCCCCGCGCTGAAGAGCTGGTTTCCCGTGAGGACTTGATAGACGGGATCGTCGGGGCCGGGCAGGATCTTCGTGTAGACCCAGGGCCGGGGCATCTTCTCGAGCGAGGTCACATCGAACTCGTCCTCTGAGGCGGCGACTTCCCGGCCGCCGACCCGGATGGAAACCCTTAACTTGTAATGGGCCGGTGAAAACTCGGTGAGAATCACGGGTTCGATCACATCGGGGAAAGCGGAGAATTCGGCCGGCCGCCGGGAATAAGACTTGAAGGGCTGCCCATCCCTGAGGAAATCAAAAATGATCTCGGCTCCGTCGCCGACGTTTTGAGGAAAACCCCAAACCTGAAAACCCAGGACGAGCCCCTCGGACCTCGTGAAGGTCCTGTTCGCTTGAACTTGAAGGGAGACACCTCCGATTTGGAAAGGCTTGAGCTTGCCGGTTCCGGGATCGGTTTTCTCGGCCTTGTAGCCCAGGAGGAGGGGGGTGATCCAGGTTTGGCTCTCATCGGAAGGAATGTTCAACTTTCTCTCCAGGGAGGTGAATTCTTTGGAAACCGCGTTCTTGAGCAGGAGCGAGAATTCGTAAGATCCCGGAATCATGGGAAAAGCATCGTAGATGGCATAGGGCTGCCGGCTGATGCGCTTCAGGTCCTCTTCATCGAAACTGATGGAGAGGGCTTTGTTGAACTGGTGGATGGTTTTTCCCGCTTTGTCTTTCACCGATCCGGTCAAGGTTAGGTTGGTGCTGAACGTATCCTCATATTGGCTGACCGAAAGTCTAGCCGGTTCGATCGAGTAATGGACGAAGGACACGGCCGACGACGCCTTCAGGACCTTGACCAGGGAATCGCTGTCGATGAAGTTGGCCGAGTATTCCACCTCGATGATATCCTTGTACTCCAGGAATTTTTTCGCATAGAGATCGCGGACGGTTTTCGAGGGCAGGGCTTCCACCTGTTGGAGCAAAAGGTCCGAGGAGAGGGAGGCCCGGCCGAAACCGGCCGACTCGTCTCCGGGGATGAGGGAAAGAGACACCTGGGCCAGGTTGGGCTCGAGATCGCGCAGCTTCCGGTAAGCCGCCATGGTATTTTCCGGTCCGCCCTGAAAAGAGACCAGGAAGGCCTGGGGACCGTCCATGGTCGGGCTGTACAACTGGTAATCACCGGTTCCGTGCTTCTTGAAAAAGACGATGTTAAAGCCCGGCGGAAGACCGGCTTCCGCCTTGTTCTGGTAAAACCAGATTTCGGCCGGATAGGTTTCCTGGCCGGACTCGAATCTCTGGATGTCGTTGGGTTCGCCGAGGATGATATAGATCCGTCCCCGGTCCGTCCTCCATCCGGGAAGGGGCACCTGTCTGCCATAATAGTGATTGGCGTGATTGATCCGGCGGTAATGTTCCGCTTTGAACTCGTTCTCTTCCGTGCCGGGGGTGGGATCCCGTTGCTTCCAAAAAGCGCTGATGAAGAGGTCCCGCTCGCGGTCGGTTGGCAATCTTTCGAAGACCTGCTTTTCCAGGGAGGAGATGATGTAGACAACCTCTTCCTCCAGCCATTTTTTATAGGGAGCGGGGAGGCCCTCGCTCTGGCCGGGAGCGCCGGCGGCAACTGGAGCCCAGACGGCAAGACAAATCAGCAAAAGAAGACAGACCGAACAGGAAGCGCGCATCTCCTTCCCAGATTATCTCTCCCGCGGGAAAATTTCAAGGATTCGGGGACGTTCCAAGGCCGTGACTATGATCTTGGAAACGCAAACCAAGAATGGTTGGGAGGCCAAAGGGGGAAAGCCGCTGAGAGCGGGTCCGATGCAAGGCCTCCGTTCACAGACTCCAGCGGTAAGAGACCTTGATCAGGAAGATATTATCGCCGGGGGCGGTCAGCAGGTTGCCGAAGTCGCGGCCCAGCCGGAAATCACCGGGATGGGCATAATCGGCCCGGTTCTGCGTCCAGACGAAATAAAGAAGCGAACCCGGCAGATATTCCCAGCGCAGGACGACCGTGCCCCGGAGGGATTTGACGTTGAAATCGGGATTGCCGAAAGAAAACGGCTCGGCCGGACCCGCGCCGTCGGGATCGACGCGATATCGGCCGTCGATGGACTCGATAGTCGAGCCGCTCTCCCCGAAGATATTGTATTCGTATGTTTTGGGCCGGGCCAATTCCCTGAAGCGGCCGTAGGTCCCGACACCGAGGAACGGCTGGAGGTAGGCCTGGAGGGTCAGCCGGGGCGTGAAGGTCCAGTTCAGACGGAGTTCGGTGGCGAGGATCTTTTGATCAATGTGCCCGAAGACATAGCGGGCGCCGTAGGTCGAAGTCATCAAGGGGTCTTCGACCCGGGTGACCCACTGGATGTCCGTCCTCTCG
>JAFGRZ010000227.1 GCA_016934895.1 Candidatus Aminicenantota bacterium | reverse complement strand
TCGCGGAACTTCCCCGTGATCGCGGTCTCGATGGGATAAACATTTCTCTTGTGCTCATCGAGGGCTTGAGCCAGAAGCATGCCGTGCGGATCCTCATCAACCGGCACGGCCGGCGCAACGGTATCCACCTTTTTCACCAGGTTGCTCCATTCGGCGATGAAATCGTCCTGGAATACGCCGCCCGGGTAGCAGAAGGAGTAAAGGTCGAACATGACCATTTCGGGCATAATTGCCGTCAGATGGGGCGGGGCCACGCTCGCCGCCAGGAGCTGCGTTATCCCCTGATACGAAATTCCGAACATGCCGATCTTTCCCGTCGACCACGGCTGGGCGGCCAGCCATTCGGTAATGTCGTAGGCGTCCGAGGCTTCGTCCGTCCCAAAGACGCTGGTGGAGACGCCGAAAGAGGCGCCGCCGCCACGGACATCGGCGGCGGCGATGACATAGCCGTGCTTGAGGACTGTCTCAATTCCAGGCATCATCTGCAACTGGGTTAGGATCCGTCCATCCGGGAGTTTTGACGCCCGGCGGTAGGGAGTAAACGTCCAGATTACCGGGAGCGGCTCGGAGACGGGTTGGCCGCCGACGCTCGGCCGGTAGATATCGATCGCCAGCCTGGTGCCGTCGCGCGCCGGAATGTATTGCGAGGACCGGACCCATTCGCTGTAAATGGGCGCTGAATGCCCCTGATACCGGCCCGGCGATGAGAATTCTTGTTGGGCCGCAGGCGGATTCTCCTGGGATGAAAGACCCGACATCAGGATGAGAGCGAAGACCGTCTTAAACCCGATCGATCTCAGGAAATGACTCTTTTTATGCATTTCTATCTCCTCGCGAGGCCGGCGGCGGCCGCGATCAGCGGTCCTCTTCCATGACCTCAAAGCCGATCAGCACAGCGAAATCCTTGATCTTCTCTCTAAGGTCACCCAGGGTCGCATTCCTGTGGATTCCGTATTCATCCGGAGAAAAATGCTTCTGGACTTTTCGAGCGTCCACTTCAGCGACCAGTTTCGTGCGGCACATGATATCGTCCAGATTCCCATAAAGAGAGTGCCCATCCACGATTTTTCCCGTATGGATCCCTATTTTTTTGTGAAGCACATAGACCTTCCAGAAAGTGACCGGCTCACCGACGGGCCATTCCACCTGCAGACCGGCGGAAGAACCCGGTTCTTGCGTATCCTTCACAGGACTCTCGGCATGAGTTCTTATGATGTAGGGGATTCTCCGTTCGTCTCCATAAGGATTGATGGGAGCACCGCAGTGGGTGAGGATGTCCACGGAGTTTTCCGTATCAATCATCAGGTCACCCAGCATGCTGGGCCGGCCGGTCAGGAAATATCCCATCATTTGGGCGACCAAAATATTGGCATAGTTCTGACAAACAGCCTGGATGCCTCTAATCTTGAATCCGCACTCGAGGCCCAATCCCGGCCAGAACCTGTCTTCGAGCTTCTCGCTTCCGGTCAATGACCTCAGGTGAGTGGAGACGGCGTTGCCGCCGTACTTTTCCCTTAAAGCTTCAAAGGCGAGATAGGCTTTCGCCGTTTTGACGATTTCCGATTTGGCGGCCGTCACTTCTTTCGCCTCTTTTATCCATTTTTGCGCGGTCTTTTCGGCTTCTCTTCGATCCGCGTCCCGGTACGCCTGGTAAAACTCCTCAGGCTTCACCATCACCAGTTCCACTCCCAACGACTCCTTGAGTTCACGAATATAGGTTTCGTTATAATCTTCCGGGAAATTCTTATCCCGGTCTCCCTGATAGTCCACTTCAGCAAGATAAGCATGAGGGGCCACCACCAATATCCTGGATTCTTTGAGCTTTTTTACGGCTTGAATCAGTTTGATTTTATACACCAGGTCTTTGAACATGGCCTCTCTTTTGGAGGGGGAACACACCTGCCTCCGGTCTAACTGGGCGGTTAGAATTCTTCCGTTTTTGTAGGTCCGGCCCCCCACGAGGACGCTCTCATCCTCTTTTCCCGTAGTATAAAGTTTATAGGGGATATTCATCCACTCAAAAAGATTATAGACGACGATGGTCGGGAGACCCGTAAAGGCCAGTTTGTAATGCCTCGTCGTTCCGATAATGAGAGCTCCGTCGATGTCTTTTCTTTCCTGCAGCTCCCGATAGACTTCTTCGGGAGAAATCTTGGACAGGGACATGTCCTTGGTGATGAACTCTATCCCCGGACATTCGGATTGAAGCCGCGACAAGAGCTCTTCATTCGTCAAAGGGGCCTCCGGGGCTTCTCCGGCGGAGCCGTATCCCCGGGAAAGAAATAGGGTATAGACCTTCGTGTTTTCTTTTTGAGCGCCCGACTCCACATTCAGCGCGTAGCCCCCAATGAAAAGCGTGCACAATACGACCGAGGCCACAATCCACTTTTTCATCCGGATTCCTCCTCTCCGTGAAAATGCGACTTTATTTCCGACCCACATAGAATCCATATGAAAGTGCTCTGCCCAGCCCTATGCCAAGGACAAACAGGATGGGTGTGGGATGAGCGTCCAACGCAGGTTCCTCTGTGAGAATTTCTAGTGGGGGATCACCGTCTTTGCAATGGTCTGAAGCTGAATGTTCGATGTTCCCTCGTATATCCGGCCGATTTTGCCTCATCCCATCGGTAGGGATGGTAAATCAGGGAGCGGCCTCTTGTCAAATTGGGTTGAGACCGGCGGAAATAGTCCGGGAAGCTGCCGACAGGCAGAAAAGAGCCGGAAATCAGCCGGACCTCCGGGCCCTGGGAAAGGAGAATATTATGAGGAATAATCAGAGCAGGCCTCGGCGAAGGAGATTCGGGGGACGC
>JAFGRZ010000226.1 GCA_016934895.1 Candidatus Aminicenantota bacterium | reverse complement strand
TCCTCGAGGACGACGACGTCGCCCTTCTGGACGCCGTATCGATAGGGATTGGAATTCTTGGAGGCGCCGAGGATGGTCCCTCCGAGGGTGAGGATTCCCGAGACGTCGTCGTAGTGGAGCGGGCGGTGACGGCGGTGGATGAGGCCCTCGTAGCCGTCCTCGACGCCGATGATTTCCATCCCATGCTCCAGGATGGCCTTTTTGGCCACGGCGCGGATGACGGCGTTGATCCCGGGGCAATCCCCTCCGCCGGTCAGGATGGCGATCCGGTTCTTCTTTCTCGCGTTTTTCATACGGCGGCCTCCATGATTAAAATTACCGGTGACAGTATATCATGTCCCCGGTTCTGCCATTGTCATAAGCCATCCGGCCGCCGCCGACAAGATAAATCGAATACATCCCCCTCTATTTCCTATACAATCTATAAATATTATTGAAATAGTAAGATAAAAACGTTAGAATAGAGGATCAAGGAGGCGGAGATGAGAAGCACGAAGAAAGCGGACGGACTGTCTCGTCGCGATTTTTTCAGGGCGCTCGGGGCTGGCCTGACGATTCCCTATCTTGGCAAGCTGAATCGACTTCCCCGCGTGCAAACGGCTGCCGTCAAAAACGATCTTTTTTGGGTCAAGCACATTCCCGACCACCCCTTTTATGACCCCGGCCGGCAGAATCACCATATCGGCCTGGACTCGCTTCTCTACCTCATGGGCGATAAAGGTCTCCGCTTCTACCGCTCCTCGAGCGGCCATCCGTTCGCCGGGCCGTCCGGTCTCATCGCGGCCGACGACGTCGTGCTCATCAAGGTCAACGCCCAGTGGAAGCACCGCGGCTGCACCAATTCCGACCTCATCCGCGGTCTCATCCAGAGGGTCCTCGACCATCCCGACGGATTTCACGGCGAAGTCGTCATCGTCGAGAACGGCCAGGGCCGGGGAAGCTTCAGGTGCGATACCTCCGCCGCCTACGGAGGAGACAAGACGGTCCACGCCAACGCCAACGACGAAAGCCACCATTACCTCTACCTGGTCAACACGGTCTTCAACGACGCGCGCGTCTCCGCCTATCTCCTCGATCCCATCCGGGGGACGTTCATCGGCGACAATGACCATGCCAAGGACGGCTACAGAAAATTCGAGAACGTCTCCTATCCCTGTTTCACGACCGTGGGCGGCCGCCGGGTGGAACTCAAGGAAGGCGTCTGGCAGGCCGGCGTCCACCGGGGGAACCTCAAGCTCATCAACGTCCCCGTGCTCAAGCACCACGATACCGGCGGGTCGGAGATCACCGCCGGCCTCAAGCACGTCTACGGCCTCGTCTCCATGGACGACGGACAGAGCAGTTTCCGCCATTACAGCGGGCTCGGCGAGACCTGCGGCAAGATGATGGTCTCGGTCCGTACCCCCGTCCTGAATATCATCGACGCCATCTGGGTTTCCCACGACACCCTGGGCGGCTATCCGGCCGGAACGACCTTCCGGGCGAACCAGCTCCTGGCCGGCCAGGATCCTGTGGCCGCCGACTACTGGGCGGCCAAGTACATCCTCTATCCGGTGGACGGTAATTTCCGGCACCACCCGGATTTTTTGGGGATCAGCCGCTGGCTGAAGGACGCCGAAAACACGATCAACGGTCGAGGCGGGCTGCTCGACCCGGAAAAAGGGATTCTCGTCGGCCGCGTAACGGGAAATGAGAATGAGATGGCGGCCCACGTCTGCGGTGCCGGCGAGTTCCTGCATAATATTCGGCTGAGCGTCTCGGAGTCCGGCCTTCGATTCGGAGCATCCGTCTCGATGACGGGGACGTTGGAGAAGCCCTTGAGCATTTCCATTTCGGGCGCCAACGCGCTCTCCTGGCGGGCCGAGACCGATGCCGCCTGGCTGGGCTGTGCGCCTTCCTCCGGGTCGGCCGACCGGACGATCGCCGTCACCGTCAATCCTTCCGGCCTGGAACCCGGCGAGCACAGGGGGCAAATCCTCATCCATTGCCCGGGAGCGGCCAACACGCCGCAGCTTGTCGCAGTTCTTCTCATCGTTCGTGAGGGGCGTGGCCCGCGCCGCGCCGAGCTCAAGTCGAAGTTCTAGGGGTCAGGTCTTAACAACTAACAATTCGCAAGCGGCAGAGCGGCTCATAATTTGTTGATTGTTAAGACCTGATCCCTTTCGATGTTTGCGAATTTATAATGGGGACGCGATGGGCTGCCACCAAATTATAAATACCCAAAGAAATCCAAAATATTGGATGATATCCGATAATTTGGATTATGGGCTTGGCCCCGTTGCCCGGACTTTTTTCTAATTTATTTATTATCAAGAAATTAAGCTAATTTTAAAGGCCATCGCGTTGGCATGGATTTTGCATTAGATTATGTGAAGGCGTTGTTTGTGAAATGAGAGGAGGTGAGAATGAAAAGGGATCTTTCTTTCAATTTCCTTGTCTTGGTTTGAGTGAATTCTTTCACTCAGGGAATGGACGCGCAAAATTGCGGAAAATGGGAGGGTTAATTTGAAGAAATTTCTTTTTCTAATTTTTGTTTGCTCCCTTCTCGTTGCCTTTTCCTATGCGCAGGAATACGGCGCCATGAGGGGAACGGTGAGGGACACGGAAGGGAATCCCCTGCCGGGCGTGACCGTCACGCTGACCGGGTCCAAGACTCCGGAGCAGACCGTTGTCACTTCGGCGGGAGGGAATTTCCGGTTCCTCAATCTTCCGGGGGGCAGCGATTACACGATCAAGTTCGAGCTCGAGGGCTTCAAGACGGAAATCCGCGAGAAGCAGGTTATTTCGTTCGGCCGCGACAATACCTACGACATCAGAATGGAGATGGCTGCGCTCGAGGAGAGTGTTACGGTCATCGGGCAGAGTCCTGTCATCGACACCAAGCGCACCCAGGTCGGCGTCAACGTCAGCGAAGAGATGATCATGTCCCTTCCGACGGCCCGAAACCCCTGGGTCATCATGAATTTGATTCCGGGAATGCTGATTGACCGTGAGGACGTCGGCGGAAACGAGGGCGGTCAGCAATCCGCCTATTACGGTCACGGCGGGAGCGGGGGCGACCAGACCTGGAACATCGACGGCGCCAACATCACCGACAACTCGGCCCTGGGAGCGGCGCCCGCCTATCTCAACATCGCCAGCTACGATGAGTTGCAGGTCAACTACGGCAACAACGATGTCAAGTCGCAGACCGGCGGCGTCCAGGTGAACCTGGTCAGCAAGCGCGGCGGCAACGCCTTCTCCGGCACGTTTTACCTGGATGCCGAAGACAAGAGATGGCAGTCGGACAATGTCAAGGGCGAGCTGAAGGACATCGGCTACACCGCCGCGGGCGTCGACCGTGTTTATCTTTACGGCGTCAACTTCGGCGGACCACTGATCAGGGACAGGGCCTGGTTCTACCTGGCCTGGGGCCTCCAGGACATCAATGCGACCACCTTGGCCGCTACGACGGACAAGACCTGGCTCGCCTCCGGCTACGCCAAGCTGAACTTGCAACTCACTCCGACGACCCGCCTGGAGGGATTCGTCGAGTACGACAACAAGGAGAAGTGGGGCCGGACCGCCTGGGACGCCACTCAGCAGAGCCCGGAAACCGTCTGGAATCAGACCGGTCCCGGCTATATCTGGAAAGGTGAGATGGACCAGACCTTCGGGAACCTCTATCTCAACCTTAAGGGCATCTTCACCAACGGCGGGTTCAACCTCCAGCCGACTCAAGGCCCAAGGACGTCCGACGGTTCCGGCAAGTACATGGTCAGGTCCTACTATCCCGATTTCTACGTCTCGGGAAATATCGACGACTACGGGACGGACCGGGATCAGCTCAATCTGAGCCTGAGCGGCAACCTGTTCCTGGAGGGTGTCCTCGGCGCCGACCATGAATGGAAGTTCGGTGTCGATTATGTCACCTCCATCGTGACCACCTTCGACCTTTATGAGGGCAACCTGTCCCTGGCCTACTCAGGCCCCGACAGTTCCCTGCCCACGGGAGAGTGGTGGGAAGCCTGGCTCTTGAGAGATTACAAAATCAACGAAGGCTTCAAGCGCTACTCGTTCTTCCTCCAGGACACGGCCACTTTCGGACGCCTCGCCCTCAACATCGGCGTGAGATACGACGTCGAATCATCGGTCGTCAGCGAGTACACGGTTCCCGCGTCTCCCTGGCTGCCCCAGTACATGCAGGAGTTGAGCGTCAGCGAGATCGACCCGGGAGTCAAGTGGAAGACCCTGTCGCCGCGGCTGAGCCTCGTCTGGGACATCTTCGGGACCGGTAAGGACCTCCTCAAGCTCTCCGTCGCCAGGTACGGCTCGCAGTCCGGCTTCGGCCTGGCCGATTTCATCAACCCGGTGGGTTGGACCGAGATCGACGTCATCTGGCAGGACCTGAACGGCGACACCCGCGTCACCAGCGACGAGCTCTTCGGTTACGATTGGGACACCGGCGAGCTGAAGGATGTGAAC
This sequence comes from Candidatus Aminicenantota bacterium, assembly GCA_016934895.1. Taxonomy (GTDB): domain Bacteria; phylum Acidobacteriota; class Aminicenantia; order Aminicenantales; family UBA8522; genus UBA8522. Next base: position 740 of record JAFGRZ010000226.1, on the reverse strand, counting down.
GACCCCAACTATTGGTTGTGGTACGGCGGGTTTGACCCGGACAATCCGACCAGCCTCTCGGTCCGGAACAAGTACGATCCCGATTACAAATCCCCCATTCTCGACGAGATCACCGCCTCCTACGAGAAGGAGCTCTTCACCGACTTCGCCGCCCGCCTGGAGCTCTTCTACAAGAAGCAGCATAATGAAGTTTGGTCGAAGAGGATGCTGTCCGACGGCACGATCGAAGATTCTTCGAACTACTACCCCGCCGGGACCGCGCCGGAAGTGAATTACGAGTACTCCGGGCGTTACCAGTTCTTTCCCAACCAGTACAGGACGAACTATCCCAACCGCTACACCCGGTATCTCGCCGGTCAGATCGTCTTCACCAAGCGGCTGTCCAACCGCTGGATGATGGACGCCTCCTTCACCTATTCGGACTGGAAACAGTACTACGAGGGCGATATCATCGACCCGACCAACATCGAGTACTATGACGGCGGCGTCGTAGCGCCCGGAAGCGGCGGCTCCGGCCTGAGCGGCATCTACGTCAACTCGCGGTGGATGGGCAAGCTCTCCGGCCTCGTCCAGCTTCCCTACGGCGTCAACTTCAGCGGTGTCATCGTGGCCCGCGAAGGCTACGTCAAGCTCACGGACGTCCGGGTCAACAGGCCGGGGATCGGCTGGAGCAGCATCTTCGGAAGCCCGGCCGGCGGCGGCAAGTTCGGCGACGAGCGGCTGCCGGTCTTCTGGGTCCT
>JAFGRZ010000040.1 GCA_016934895.1 Candidatus Aminicenantota bacterium | reverse complement strand
TCGGTTTACCGCGAGTTCAAGGACGTCATGGAGTTCAAGCAGGAGCTGGAGACTCTTCTCAAAGAACGGTAGTGACGCGCCGCTGATGGTTCGAAAGATCAAACCCGTTTCCCGCGTCATCCGGATCGAGGCCGAGATCGGCCGGATCGAAAGAACGCGACCTCTCCGGTGGGACCGACTCATAGACTGGGATGAGAACTGGATCCCCAAGGTGGATGTTTACGAGAAACCGACGGCGATCGTCGTCGAGGCGGAGATACCCGGCGTCGGCGAACCCGACCTCGTCATCACGGTGCAGAGCAACCGGGTGGAGATCAAGGGAATGAAGAAAGAATCCAGCATATTGGGAGGGATCCGGTACCTGCGTCTGGAAAGGGAATTCGGGAGCTTCCGCCGGCTGGTGGCGCTCCCGGCTACGGTTGTGCCCGACCAGGCCAAGGCATTTCTGGATAACGGGGTTCTGATCCTTCATCTGAAAAAGGTTTTGCCCGATAAGAACAAGTTGAATCGCGGCGGCATCCGCAGGGATGAGGAGTGATCGCGGAGGAGAATCATGGCCGAGAAGAACATCAAGAACGGCGAAACGTTCGACGAGCTGGTCGAAGAACGCGACCAGAAACTCCATATCCCCTCCACCTTGCCCGTCCTGATGTTGCGCGATATCGTCGTCTTTCCTTATATGATCGCTCCGCTGTTCGTCGGCCGGGAAAAGTCCAAGAGCGCCATCGACCACTCCCTGTCGTCCCACCGCATGATCCTGCTCCTGACCCAGAAGGATATGGAGATCGAGGATCCGAAAAGGGAAGACGTTTACGACGTCGGCACCGTCGCCCTGATCATGCGGATGCTCAAGCTGCCCGATGGAAGGGTCCGCATCCTGGCCCAGGGCCTCATCCGCGCCAAGGTCGAATCGTTCGAAAGCGATGAGCCGTTCGTCCAGGCCCAGGTTTCGATCATCCATGAGCCCGATCTCAAGGACAAGACGATCGAAAGCGAGGCCCTCATCCGCAACGTCCGGAACGGCCTGGAAAAAGCGACTTCCCTGGGCAAAACCGTTCCGCCCGAGGTTCTGATCATCGCCGCCAATGTCGAAGAAATGGGCCGCCTGGCCGACCTCACCGCCGCCAACCTGGAGCTCAAGGTGGACGAGGCCCAAAAGATCCTCGAAATCGTCGATGCCGAGCAGCGCCTGAAGAGAGTCTATGAGCTCCTGACCAAGGAGCTCGAACTCCTGGACATGCAGTCCAAGATCAGCACCGAGGCCAAAGGCGAGATGGACAAGCTGCAACGCCAGTACTTCCTGAGGCAGCAGATGAAGGCCATCCAGAAAGAACTGGGAGAGGGGACGGAACTCCAGGAAGAGATCAAATCCTACCAGGACAAACTCGCCAAGCTCAAGGTCGGCGAGGAGGTCAAGGAGGAGCTCGAGAAACAGATCAGCCGGTTGGCCCAGATGCATCCCGAGTCGGCCGAGACGGCCGTCGTCCGCAACTACCTCGACTGGATGTTCTCGATTCCCTGGGATAAGAGCACGGTGGACAACCTGGAATTGCGGAAGGCCAAGACGATCCTGGATGAGGACCATTACGGCCTGGTGAAGATTAAAGAACGGATCCTCGAGTACCTGGCCGTCCGCTCGCTCTCCCGGAAGATCAAGGGGCCTATCCTCTGTTTCGTCGGCCCGCCCGGAGTGGGCAAAACATCGCTCGGCCGGAGCATCGCCCGCGCCCTGGGCCGGAAGTTCATCCGTATCTCGTTGGGAGGCGTCCGGGACGAAGCCGAGATCCGCGGTCACCGGCGGACCTATGTCGGCGCCATGCCGGGACGGATCATCCAGGGGATCCGGCGCGCCGGGTCCAATAATCCCGTCTTCATGATGGACGAGGTCGACAAAATCGGCGCCGATTTCCGGGGCGATCCCTCGTCGGCCCTGCTCGAGGTGCTCGATCCCGAGCAGAACAATTCTTTCCGCGATCATTACCTGGGCGTCCCCTTCGACCTGTCCAAAGTGATGTTCATCACCACGGCCAACCTCCTCGATCCCATCCAGCCCGCCTTCCGAGACCGGATGGAGATCATCAACCTGCCCGGCTACACCGAGGAGGAAAAGCTCCAGATCGCGCTCCAGCACCTGGTGCCCAAACAGGTGAAGGAACACGCGCTGAGCGAAAAGCGGATCATTTTTACGCAAGGCGCCATCAAGAAGATCATCTCCCTCTACACGCGCGAGGCCGGGGTGCGCAACCTGGAGAGGGAAATCGCCTCGGTCTGCCGCAAGGTGGCCCGCAAGGTGGCCGAGGGAAAGAAAAAGCTCTTCCGGATCACCTCCCAGAACGTCGAAGGATATCTCGGGCCGCCGCGCATCTTCAAGGATCAGGTTCTAACCAAGGACCAAGTGGGCGTCGCCACGGGTGTCGCCTGGACGGCGACGGGCGGCGAGATCCTCTTCGTCGAAGTCACCAAGATGAAGGGCAAGGGGGTTCTCTCCCTGACCGGTTCCCTCGGCGACGTCATGAAGGAATCGGCCCAAGCCGCCTTGAGCTACGCGCGGGCCCATGCGGAGGAGTATGGAGTCAGCCAGAGCTTTTTCTCGGAGAACGATTTCCACGTCCATATTCCCGAAGGGGCCATCCCCAAGGACGGGCCCTCGGCCGGGATCACGATTGCCACCGCTCTGATCTCGGTCCTCACGGAATTGAAGGTGAGGCGGGACCTGGCCATGACCGGGGAGATCACCCTGCGCGGCAATGTCCTTCCCGTCGGCGGAATCAAAGAGAAGGTCCTGGCGGCCCAGAGGGCCGGCGTCCGCAAAATGATCCTGCCCCTTCCCAACAAGAAAGACCTGATCGATATCCCTAAGAAAGTGAAAAAAGAGATGGAATTCTTCTTTGTCGAGGAGATCAAGGACGTCTTCAAAGAGGCGTTGATCGTAGAGCCGGCGAAGATGGACCAAGGATGAGGCTCCGGTCGCTCCGGGAGAGGGATCTCGTGGCCGCCATCCGGCGGGAGTTCCCGGCGAAGAACAAGGGCCTGGTTCTGGGAATCGGCGACGATGCGGCCGTTGTCCGCAGCGGACGAAACCTGAGCGTCCTGACAACCGACCTCCTGGTCGAGGACGTTCATTTTACCGCCTTGCTTCACCCTCCGTATTATCTCGGGCGGAAGTCGTTGAACGTCAATTTGAGTGACATTGCGGCCATGGGAGTCAAACCCCGGTTCGCCCTTCTCGGGCTGGCCCTGCGGAAAGGGCTGAAGACGGAGTGGGTAAAGGAGTTTTTCCGGGGCCTGGCAGGGGCTGCGAAGGAAGCCGGCGTCGGTCTCGTCGGCGGCGATATCTCGTCGGCCGGGAAAATCGTCATTTCCGTAACCGTCTTGGGAGAGGCCAAAGCTCTTATCACCCGGAGAGGCGCCCATCCCGGTGATCTTATTTTCCTCTCCGGCCGGCCCGGCGACGCCGCGGCCGGCCTCCGGTTGCTCCGCAAAGGTTTTCGCCTGGGGACGAACGCGGAGGCGGATTCGCTTTTGCGGGCCTTCCTCGACCCGGTGCCCCAGATCGCCCTCGGCCGGACCCTGGCCCGCTTCCGCGCGGCAACGGGTCTGACCGATACCAGCGACGGTCTGTCCGTCGATCTCTTTCATCTCTGCGAGGAAAGCCGGACGGGGGCCGTTGTCGAAGTCGATCAGCTCCCCCTATCTCCGGCGCTGCGGTCCTTCGCGAAAGATCCCACCCGGCTGGCCCTGCACGGGGGTGAAGATTACGGGCTGCTTTTCACGGTGGATCCCCGGAAGTCCGGTCTGATTGACGGGCTCCGGAAGACATTCGAATGCCATTGGATCGGACGGATGATCCGCGGACGGGGGATTTTCATCGTGGATCGAAGAGGCCGGAGACGAATCCTCGAAATCAAAGGATTCGAACACTCACTGTAAAAGAGCCCCGTCGAAAACGATTTCGGCCGGTCCCGATTGGCGGATTTTGTCCCCTTCCCACTCGACGATCATCTTGCCGAGAACGGTCTTGACCTCGACTTGGCGGTCGGTCAGGCCCTTGAGGATGGAGGCCACTGCGGCCGCGGAGGAAGAGCTCCCCGAAGACAGCGTCTCGCCGACCCCTCTCTCCCAGAAGAGGACCTCGATCTCTTTGCGGCCGAGCACCCGGACGAACTCGACGTTGACGCGGTTGGGAAAAAAGGGATGGTATTCGATCTCCCGGCCGATCTCATGCCATTCGATCCGCGCCGGAAAGTGGTCGAAGAAGACGACGCAGTGGGGATTGCCGAGCGATACGACCGTGGCGGGATAGATCTTGCGGTGGATGGAAAGAGGGTAATCGATGATCCGCTCGTGGAGCGTTCCGTCGTCGAAGGGTATATCTTTTGAGGCCAGCCGGGGAGCGCCCATCTCGATCCGGATCTGGAAGCGGTTATTCTGGACATCGAGAAGGCGGCAGGTGTGGATGCCGGTCGCGGCCATAAAAGTGATATCGGGGGGGTCGATCTTATTCTGGTGGAAGAGATAGGCGGCGGCGCAGCGCAGACCATTTCCGGAGATTTCGGGCTCCGAACCGTCGGCGTTGAAGATCCGGAAACGCACCAGGCCCTGCTCCCGGTCCTTGATGGAAATGAGGATCAGTCCGTCCGCTCCGACGCCCCTATGGCGGTCGCAAACGCGCTTGGTGAAGCCCGGGAGGTCGACGATCCGCTGCCCATCCTCCGGATCGATAACGACAAAGTCGTTGCCCAGGGAGTGGACCTTGGTGAAGCGCAATTAGGGCACTCGAAGCGTGACGATCCGGTCGAAGGGCTGGCCGTCCTGCTCGCGCCGCAAGAGAAGGATGATGGCCTCCCCGGACTTGATCTGATTCATGATCTTCTCGAGTTCATCCACCGTCGTCACCCTTCTCCGGTTGACTTCGATGATGATGTCGCCCACGGTCAGGCCCTTGCGGTCGGCCTCGCTGTATCGTTTGACCTGGGTGATGATGAGCCCTTCCTGGGTTGTGAGGCCATATCGCCGCGCCACGCTGGGAGAGAGCTCCCGCACGGTGAAGCCGAGGTCTTTGCCCGAAGCTTTGGGTTCCTCTTTCTTTTCCGGGGGGTCGAGCTCTTCGACCGTCACCGTGAAGGTCTGCTCCTTTCCGTCCCGGATGACCTTGATGTCGATCTTTTTGCCGGGCTCGGCGTCGGCGATTTTGAACTTCAGGTCATTCGGGCTGTCGATTTTCTCGCCATCGACCTCGACGATGACATCGTACGGCTCGATCCCGGCCTTATCGGCGGGAGCACCCTGTTCAACGCTATTGACCAGGGCGCCCTTCTTGTCCTTCAGTTTGAACGCCTCTTTGTCTTCATCGGTCAGCGGCTCCACGGGCATCGTTATGCCGATCCGGCCGCGCACCACCCGGCCCTTCTCCTTGAGTTGAGTGATGACTTTCCTGGCCAGGTTGGCGGGGATGGCGAACCCGAGTCCGATGTTCCCCCCCGACGGGGAGAAGATGTTGCTGGTGATCCCGATCACTTCCCCCTGCATATTAACCAGGGGACCGCCGCTGTTGCCGCGGTTAATGGCGGCATCGGTCTGGATGAAATCCTGGTAGTCGGGAACATTTCCGCCCAGGCCGAGCTGCCGTCCTTTGGCGCTGACAATGCCCGATGTGACGGTATGCTCCAGACCATAGGGGTTTCCGACGGCCAGGACCCATTCTCCGACCTTGAGTTGTTCGCTATCGCCGAGCCGAAGGAAGAGAAGACCTTCGGTCTCGACCTTAAGAAGGGCCAGGTCCGATCTCGGATCGGTGCCGATGATCTTGGCCTTATAGTCTTCTCCCTGCAAAGCTGTGATCCGGACGTCAACGGCGTTCTCGACTATATGATTATTGGTCAGGATGTAGCCGTCTTCGCTGACGAAGAAACCGGTCCCCTGGGCTTGGGCCGGGACTTCTTGTTCCCTCGGGCTTGACCGGGGGGAGCCGAAAAACCTCTCCCAGAAATCGTCGAACGGCATGCCCTCGTCGAAGCCGAATCCCCGGACCTTCTCGATCCTCTCGGCAACGATCTTGACGACCGCGGGGCCGACTTTTTCGGCGATAGAAACGAAATCAAGGTCGCCCCTGGTCTCAGGGGAGGGGCGGGCCGGAGAGGCATTGAGCGATGATGTCAAGAGGGGAGCTCCCGAGCCGATTTCCGGGGCCTGAGCGGCCTGTCTCTCGGGAAGATAGATGAATACGTAGCCTGAGACGATGATTCCCAGGAGAAAACCGATGATCCCGATCCAGATGATCTTCTTCATTTTTCCCAACCTCCGGATTTCATTGTTTAAATTAGCATATCCGCCTGAAAATTTCAAACCGGCCGGCGAACCGCCGGACATGAGTAAAACGATTTCTCCGGGCGAAAAGTTGCCAAATATCCCCTCCTCAGGGTATGATTTGAACAAATGCGTCTGTGCAAAGGCGTCCTGATTGTTTTCGAGGGAATCGACGGATCCGGCAAGTCCACCCAGGCGCGGCGTCTTTTGCGGAAACTCAGAACGCTCGGCTATGAGACGGTCTCGTTTCGCGAGCCGACCAGGGGAAAGTGGGGCCGGATGATCAAGCGAAAGTCCAAGGACGCGGGGAGCCTGACGCCGGAAGAAGAGCTCGATCTTTTCGTCAAGGACAGGAAAGAAAACGTCCGCAAGAACCTGAGACCGGCTCTGGCGGCGAAGAAGGCCGTCATCCTCGACCGCTACTATTTTTCAACCATCGCCTACCAAGGGGCCAAGGGAATATCAACCGCACGGATCCGGAGCTTGAATGAAAGGTTCGCGGTCAAACCGGACCTGGTGTTTATCCTGGACATCGGGGCTGCCGGCGGTCTCGGCCGCATCCGGAATCGCAAACGTAAGGATCTCCTCTTCGAGCGCGAGCGCTACCTGGCCCGCGTCCGCCGTATTTTCCGCAGCTTTCGAGGGAAAACATTCGTCCACCTGGACGCCGCTCTCCCCGAGGATGATCTGGGCGAGATGATCGCCGCGCGCGTCCTCCCCCTCCTTCAGAGATGGGGAACGTCCCCTTGAATTTGGTTTTTCAGGGGGGTTTTGCTATATTGAGAATTCGCGCCGATGCCGCCAGAAGAAATCCCGGATAAAAAAAAGAAACCGCTGCTGCGGATCCGCCTGAAAAAGCCCGACTCCGGAAAACTCCTCCGCACGTTGGGTCTCCTCGCGCTCATCGGAGTGGTCGCCGTGCTCGGGGCCGGGTTCGGCGCCTATCTGGCGGTGAGACAAAACCTCCCTTCCGTCTCGGAGCTCGAGACCTTCGAGTCCAACATCATCACCACGGTCTATTCGGACGAAGGGCAGCCCATCAAGGACTTCGCCATCGAAAGGCGGGTCGAAGTGACCTATGACATGATTCCGGACGTCCTCAAGAAGGCCATCATCGCCACCGAGGACGCCCGCTTCTACAACCACCGCGGAGTCGATCTCCTGGGCATCCTCAGGGCCATCAAAGAGAACATCCGGTCCGGACGACTCCTGCGGCGGCCCCAGGGCGGCAGCACCATCACCCAGCAGCTGGCCCGCCTTCTTTTTCTCTATCCCCAGCAGACCGTCGGTCGGAAGCTCAAGGAGATGTACCTTTCCCTGCAGATCGAGAAGCTGTATTCCAAGGAAAAGATCCTGGAGATGTACTGCAACCAGTTCTACCTCAACCACGGCGTCTACGGGGTGGAAACGGCGTCCAATTTCTACTTCGGGAAAAGCGTCACCGATCTGACTCTCGAGGAGGCGGCGCTCATCGCGGGCATCTTTCGCGGCCCGTCTTTCTACTCACCCTATACCAACGTGGATGTGACCTTGCGGCGCCGCAACCATGTCATCAACCGCATGGTCGAGGAAGGGCATATCACGAAGGTCCAGGGGGAGGAGGCCAAGGCCAAACCGATAGAGGTCCTGCCCTGGCGGAGGGGTTCGTCCGACTTCGCCGCCTATTTCTTTGAGGAAGTCCGCAAGTATATCGAGCGCAAATACGGCAGCGAGGTGCTCTACCGGGGCGGCCTGAAAGTCTATACCACCCTTAACCCGATGCTCCAGGAATACGCCGAGGAGGAACTGCTCAGACGGCTTCGGGAGATGGACAAGCAGAAAGGATGGCGCCGGGATAAAAGAAATCTGCTCCAGGAAGGCAAGGAGCACCTCGAGGATGAATGGCTCGATAGCTGGCTGACATCGTACGTCGAGGAAAACGAGGTCGCCGATGCCATCGTCTTGTCCGTGTCCCCGAAGGAGGCGACGGTCAAGGTGAAACGCTTGACCGGCCGCGTTATGAATAAGGATATCGGATGGACCAAGACCAGCAACCTGGAGAAGCTCATCCAGGTCGGGGATGTCATCCAGGTCAAGGTCAAAAAGATCGACCCGGAGGCCAAGCATCTCGAAGCGATCCTGGACCAACACCCGCTCATCGAAGGAGCCTTCCTGGCCATCGACCCGCGCTCCGGACAGATCAAGGCCATGGTCGGCGGGTATTCGTTCCGGCGCAGCGAATGGAACCGGGCGACACAGGCCCAAAGACAGGCCGGGTCGGCGATCAAACCGATCCTCTATGCCGCGGCCCTGGACAACCGCTTCACGCCGGCCACGATCATCGTGGATGAGCCGGTCGAGTTCCCGGACAAGTGGCTGGGAGAAAACTGGGCGCCCCGAAACTACGACCGGAAGTACAAGGGCGCTGTGACCGTGCGTATCGGCCTGGAGGAGTCCCGCAACGTCGTGACCGCCAAGATCCTCGACTATATCTCGCCCCAGACGGGCGTCGATTACTGCCGGAGATTCGGCTTGACCTCGACGATCTATCCCTATCTGTCCCTTTCTTTGGGGACCTTCGAGGTGAGCGTTCTGGAGATGGTCTCGGCCTATACTGTCTTCCCCAACAAGGGTGTGCGCATCCGGCCCTATTTCATCTCCCGGATCGAGGACCGCGAGGGCACCCTGCTTGAAGAAGCCCGCGTCGAGGCCGAGGAGGTGATCTCTCCCCAGACGGCCTATCTCGTCACTTCGATGATGGAAGGGGTCATCCTGAGAGGAACGGGGAACGCGGCCGGCGACCTGGGGATTCCCCTGGGGGGAAAAACGGGAACGACGAGCGATTACTCGGATGCCTGGTTCATCGGGTTTTCACCTTCGCTCTGCGCCGGCGTTTGGATCGGGAATGATACCAGAATCACTCTGGGAGCCAGACAATCCGGCGCGGTCGCCGCGCTTCCGGCCTGGAAGGGATTCTTCAAAAGGCTCATTGACGACGAAACGGAAAGGGCGAAGGGCGAGGGCCGCGAGCCCTTTTTCGAAGATTTTGAAGTCCCCGTGAATATCAATTTCGTCGAGATCGACCGGAAAACGGGATTGCTGGCCACCCCGATCTGCCTATGGCCGATTAGAGAAGCCTTCCTGGCGGGAACGGAGCCTCCTCGCTACTGTTCACATCAGGACCATCTTCTGATCCTTGACTACTACGGAACTGAGAAGGCGACCGAGGAACACGACTGACTACTTCTTCCGCACACTGCCGGAGGGCCTGGAGCCCGAAGAGCGGGACCCGGAAGAAGAACCCCTCGAGCCCGAAGAAACCGAGCCCCTGGATCCTTTGGATGCCGATGAGCTCGATCCCCGCGAAACTGTATTTCCCTTGGAAGAACTCTTCGAGGTGGAACCGCTCTTTTGGATATATCTGTAGAATCGGCTTCGGATTGAGGTTGAGCTGCGCTTGTCGCCCGAATACTTCTTGATGCTGATGTCGGGTGAGGACGGATAACCGAACGAATTTTTCCGGACCTCGCTTCCGCCCTTGGATCCGGAAGGCCGGTCGGATTCGGGAGCTTTGGAAGATCCTCGGGGGCGGATGGCTCGTTCGGAGGTTGAACCTGAGGGCGAACGGCTCTTATCCGCCGTCCGCGTGGTGGGTGGGATTGCCGGCTGAGGAGTCTTTGCCGCCGGGGCCTTGATCGTCCGGTCAGAACCTGAGGTTGCCTCTCCACCGCGCTGCGGAGCTCCGGATTTTCCGGTGGACAGTCTTCCTGAGGAAACGTTGCCGCTTGCCGGATTCAGCGCCGGTCCCCGGACGGCCATGGTGATCTTATTGTCCAACCCCTTGAGAGAGTCGCCCTGAAGAGCGGCCTTGGTGATATCCTTGGCCCGGAGCTGATCCTTGTGGATAACCGTCAAGGCGCGGGAGTTGTAAGGATAAAAGGGACGATTCCAATTGGGATAGTACCAATTGTCAACGATGGCCAACGGGTAATTCCAATAGCCCAGAGGCGCCCAGGCCCAGTAATCAGCGCCCCAATACCAGCTGACCCAGGCCGGACCCCAGACCGTACCGGGAATCCAATACCATCCCAATCCCATATTCCATCCCCAACGGCCGTAATGAAAAGTGACCCATCCCCAGGGATCGTAGGGCAGCCATGTCCAACCGCCCATGGAGAGCCAGGTCCATGATCCATTGTAATAGGGACGCCAATACGGGCCGAGGCCTCCCGGCACCCAGACCCAGCCGTAGGGATTGATCCAGCTCCAGTCGCCCTGTTCTTGGAGCTCGCCTTCGAAATCTTCGAGCTCCGCCGGAAGGCGCTTGGCCGCCACCTGGATGGCCAAGTCCGATTCCCGGGATTCGCTCCAGCGGTCGAAGGCGTCCTCGGCCACCGCCAGGAAGCGCACGGGACGCCCGGAAAATCGGCCCGAGGCGACCGTGAGGTTCAACTCGCTCTTGACAAGCACAGACCCCTCTTCGCCGGCGGACTCGGCCACTCCGTAAAAGACGAAGAGATCGGTCTTTCTATTCTCCTGGACGTCGACGCGATAGAGGCCTTCGGAAAGGACGTAAAAAGACGCATCCGGAGTATGGACCTCGATGTCCTTCTCTTCGTCGAGCCGCTTGATGCTGAGGTAGACATTGCCCTTGAGGATGTGCAGCCGGGTCAGATTGGAGCCTTTCTTGGGAAGACTGATGACCTCGACCTTGGTATCGTTATCGAGCCGCAGATAGGCGCCTCTTCCGAGATAGAGCTCAGCCCGTCCGTCGGTGGTGCCCAAACGGTTGCCTTCTTCGATGGGCATATTGATGATGCCTTCCTCAAAGCCTTCCTCGGAGCTTCTCTGGACATAAACGCCGCCGCCGATAAAACTCAGGCGGGCGAATGATTCGTTCGTGTACTGGGGTTCCTCTTCGC
>JAFGRZ010000225.1 GCA_016934895.1 Candidatus Aminicenantota bacterium | reverse complement strand
CGGGGGTGTCGGTTGAGGATTGGGGAGGATTATGATAGATATACCTGATGTCGATGACAAAATCGCAGTGGATGATTGCATCGCCCCGCCCCGAGGCCGATCTTCTGGCGGCCGAACTGGGGATTCCTCTTCCAATCGCCCGGGTTCTGACCAACCGGAATATCTTGACTCCTGATGCGGCCCGCGCATTCCTGGAGGGGACTCTGGACGATCTTCCGGATCCTTACTTGATGGCCGGGATGGACCGGGCCGTCGAGCGCATCGAGGAGGCGATCCGGAAGAAAGAAAAGATCCTGATTTTCGGGGATTATGACGTCGACGGCGTCCTCTCGGTGGTGGTCATGCTGAAAGCGCTCTCCGGTTTGGGGGCGGACGTGGACTATTTCATTCCGAAACGGCTCAAGGAAGGTTACGGGATCAAAAAGGCGCACCTTCAGGTCGCCAGGGAAAAGGGAGCCCGCCTCGTCGTGAGCGTCGACTGCGGGATCAAAGCGGTGGCCTTTGTGGAAAGCGCCAGAGAAGAGGGGCTGGACGTTATTATCACCGACCACCATCTCCCGGGCGCCGAACTTCCCAGGGCGGTGGCCGTGCTCAATCCTGTGCTCAAAGACTCCGGATATCCAGATCCGGCTCTTGCCGGCGTCGGCGTCGTATTCAAGTTGCTCCAAGCATTGCTTGAAAAACAGGGGAAATCGGCCCACCTCCCTCATTACGCCAAGCTTGTGGCCATCGGGACGATCGCGGATGTGGTCAGTCTCCGGGGAGAGAACAGGCTGCTGGTCAGGTCCGGCCTCAAAGCCCTGGAAACCGTCTCCAACAGGGGATTGCGCAGTCTCCTCGAACAGTGTGGATGTCTCGGCAAGAAAATCACCGAGGGAGATGTCGGCTTCCGGATCGCCCCCCGGATCAATGCCGCAGGCCGCATGGGAACGGCCGATGATGCCGTCCGGCTGTTTCTGTCGGACGATGATTTGGAGTCCGTCCGGCTGGCGCGGCGGCTGAGCGAACTGAATTCCCGCCGGCAGAGTGAAGAAGAACGGATTTTCTCCGAGGCCGAGAAGCGGATCCGGGAGCGCGAGCTCGACAGACGTTATAAGATTCTGGTCCTCGGCTGCGAGACCTGGCATCGCGGGATCATCGGGATCGTCGCCTCCAAGCTCAAGGAGGCCTTCCACCGTCCCATTCTTCTTTTCGCCTATCAAGACGGGCAAGCCCAGGGTTCGGGGAGGAGCATCAGCGAGTTGTCGCTCGTCGAGTGTCTCGACGCCTGCCGGGACGTCTTTCTGGACTACGGCGGCCATCCTCTGGCCGTGGGCTGTGTCCTGCCGAGAGAGTGGATGGGGCCGCTTCGGGAAAAACTCAACCGAATCGTCGACCTGAGGCTGCGAATGGAAGACCTTCAGAAAAAGGTCCGGATCGACTCCCGGCTGAGATTGAACGAAATCGAGACTCCCTTTATTGACATCTATCAGCGCCTGGCGCCGTTCGGCGCCGGGAATCCGAAACCGGTCTTTCTCAGCGAGGGAGTGGAAGTCGCCGGCTCTCTTCAGATCCTCAAGAACAAGCATATCAAGTTCCTGGCCCGGCAGGACGGCCGGATGATCGAGGCCCTGGGCTGGAATAGGAAAGAATGGGCCGGGCATATCCGGCCGGGAGAGCGCCTCGATGTCGTTTACTCTCTCCAGTCTTCGCTGTTTCTGGGATCGGAGAAATACAGCCTTTCGCTCGAGGATATAAGGTCTTCGGTGAAATGACCAAGTTGACTTTGGCCAGGACGATCCGGATCGTCGTCGCCGCCGTGCTTGTTGTTGTCATCGCGATTATCCTGGAGCCCTTTCTCTCGCACCGCCGGCCGCGGACAGCCGTATCGCAGAAGACCGAAGACATCCCGCCCGAGAAAGTGGAACGGCAGGAAGGAGTCGAGCATCTCAACTTTAAAGGAGACCGGGTTATCCAGGCCAAGGCGCAAAGACATTATGCGGGAGAGAACGGGCGGTATTTTCTGGAGGGAGACGTCCTGATCCGGGACCTCGCAAAAGAGGAGGGGGAGGAGATCGTTCTCTCCGGGGACAGGGTCTCTTATGACAAAGAATGGACAGAGGCCTTTCTGGAAGGGACGGCTGCGATTCAATATAGGGGCTTCACCTTTGAGTCCTCGGCGTTTAGCTACCTGAAGGACAGCGAGATCTTAACCACCGACAAAGCCGTTGTCTTTTCCTCCAGGAAGATCTCCGGCAAGGCCGGGAGAATGACCTACTCCTTCCGCGAAGAATCGCTCCGTCTCGAGGAAGAGGTCGAGCTCCGGATGACCGAAGTCACAGCGGGCGACATTCCCTTCGTGATACAGGGGGACGTCGTGATTCTTCAAAGGAGAAAGAGACAGGGGATTGTCGAGGGGAATGCCGCCTTTTCCTTCGGCAGGAGCCACGGACGGGCCGATGTTCTGCCCTTCGAACTGACCGCGGACGAGCAGTATGCCCGGAGCTTTTCATTGAGGGGAAACGCCCGAGCCACTCTCGTTGAGGAGGGAGAACCGACCGCAGGCTCGGGATCCGACGTCCGGCCGGAAAGGGACATATCCGCCGAGGAGATCGACCTCCGGATGTTCAAGGATTTGCATAAGATCCATCGGGTTGACGCCCGGAACCGATGTGTCCTGAGGGTGTCCGCGGCCGGGGGAGAGACCACCGACGTGCGCGCGGGCCGGATGCGTATCCTGTTCAATCGCGGGGGGGGCTTGCGGGAATTCTTCGGCTGGAACAGTATCCGTCTGGAGGAACGCGGCGGCGATCCTCAGGACGAACGTATTGTCACCGGACAGTCCATATCCATCGAAGGGGAGAAAGCGCCCTGGAAGATCAAGGCTCCAGAAGGGGGAGAGGCGCGGGTCGATTCACCGGCCAGCGAAGTGACGGCCCAACGGCTGAGCCTTGATCCGCGGCGCCAATTTTTAGCGGCGGCGGGAGATGTCAAGGTGATCCTGAAACACCGGCCGGGGGCGGACGAAATGGTGGGTTTCTTCTCCAACGAGCAGCCTGTTTTCGGCGTCGCCCAAAGAATGAGATTCTATGGGAAGACGGGCCGTCTTCAGCTGATGGAGAACGTCCGGATGTGGCAAAGCAAGGAAATGCTCTTCGCCGACGGGCTGATCGCCCATAGAAAAACGGGCGAGATCACGGGAGAAGGCCATGTCCGGGCCCTGTTGCCCCGTCTCCCAAAAACAGAAGGGGCGGAACGGGAGAATATCGAGATCGGCGGAGAACGAATGACTTACACGCCCGAGCAGGATCGGCTCGCATTCGAACAGGCGTGCTGGCTCGAATCCAGGAAGGTCGGGCTGAAATCCGACCGGATTGATGTTCACTTCCGGCAAAAGACGGCGGAGATCCGGGAGGTCGATGCCCAAGGCCATGTGACCATCGTCGAAGAGCTCAGGGAAGGCCGCAGCGAAAGGGCTTTGTATCATCCCGAGGAAGAAACCGTCGTCCTGACCGGAAGCCCCACGATCACGGACAAGGAGAAGGGCGTCATCGAGGGGGATAAATTGACTTTTCGCCTGGGCGAAGGTAGAATCCAGGTGGAGAACAAGGATCGAGAACGGTCAACCACCGTCATCAAGTCGTAACCCATGGGTCCCCTGTTGAAGGCCATCGGCCTGGCCAAAAGTTATCGTCAAAAACGGGTGGTCGACGGGGTTTCCGTTGAGGTCAGGAAAAAGGAAATTGTCGGTTTGCTGGGTCCGAACGGCGCCGGCAAAACGACCACTTTTTCCATGATCATCGGGCTCTGTCCTCAGGACGAAGGGAAGATTTGCCTTGGAGACGAGGATATCACGGAGATGCCCATGTACCAGCGGGCTCAGAAGGGGCTCAGCCTTCTGCCTCAGGAGCCCTCGGTATTCCGCAAACTGAGCGTCGAGGATAACCTCATGTCGATATTGGAGGTGGTGCCGCAAGCCGCGGGCGGGGGGGATGGAGACGTCAGGAAAATCCTCCGGGAATTCGGTTTGGAGAAGCTGTCCCAGGCGAAAGCATGCACGCTTTCCGGGGGAGAACGCCGGCGCCTGGAGATCGCCCGGGCCATGATCACGCGGCCTGAATATCTGCTGCTGGACGAGCCTTTCACGGGGATTGATCCGCTGGCCATCCAGGATCTGCAGAAAATCATCCTGTCTCTGCGGGAGGGGGGGATCGGGCTCCTGATCACCGATCACAGCGTCCGGGAGACCCTGAAGATCACCGACCGGGCGTATATCATCGATAAGGGCCGAATCCTCATGGAAGGGACGCCCCGCGATCTGATCCTGTCCGAAAAGGTCAGGAAAAGCTATCTGGGAGATGACTTCCGCCTCTAGGG